>NZ_JBVJIN010000010.1:0-28218 GCF_055586285.1 Actinokineospora sp. NPDC051303 | reverse complement strand
AACAAAAAAAAGCAGCGAGGAGGGGGATGGAAGGGAGAGACCAACACACGGCATCCCCCCTTTTCTCCTTCTTCCCCCTCCCCCCCCCCCCCCCCCCCCCCCCCCCCCCCCCCCCCCCCCCCCGGCCCGCGGAGGTGACGTGATGACGACACGGGCGAGAACGGCGGCGGTGGTTCTGGCGGCCCTGGTCGCCGCAGCCTGCGGCGCGCCACCGGACGGCGGCGCGGGGGCAGGACAGGTGGCCTCGGTCGATTTCAGCCAGTTGCCGCTGGAGCGGTACCGGTTCGGCCACGAGCAGGAGTTCCTGTTCCAGCGGGCCACGAACCTGCTCATCGGCGAGTGCATGACCGCAGCCGGGCACACCTGGCAGGTCGAGCCCCAGGTCTCGCCGGGCAATGACCCGATGCTGCGCCGCTACGGGGTGCTCGACGCGGCCGTCGCCGCCGAGCACGGGTACCACCCGCCGCCCGACGGCGACCCCACCCGGACGCTGCGCCAGCAGGCCGTCGAACTCGAAGCGCCGGGCGCGGCGGAGGCGCTGGAGGGACCGGCGGGCAGCGAGGGGCAGGGGTGCGCGGGGCAGGCCCGCGAGCGGCTCGTCGCGGGCGCGGGCGCCGCGGACCACGACCTGTTCACCGAGCTGGACGCCCAGTCGCTGGACCGGTCCGCCGAGCACCCGGACGTCGTGGCGGCGCACCGGGCGTGGCGGGACTGCATGGGCGAGCGCGGCCACTCCTATCAGACGCCGCGGGAGGCCGTGGCGGACAAGGCGTGGGACTTGGCAGCCCCGGTTCCCGCCGACCGGGAGCGGGCCGTCGCGGTCGCCGACGTCGACTGCAAGGAGCGGGTGGGGCTGGCGCGGACGTGGCTGCGGGTCGAGACCGAACTCCAGCACGGGCTCGTCGCGGCGAACCTCGCGCGCCTGGAGCCGCTGCGGCGGAGCAACGAGGTCTACCGGGCGAACGCCCTGGCCGTGGTGCGGCGGCTGGATCCGAGGACCGCGGACTGCCTCACCCAGGGCTGGGCCGGGTGCCGATGACGACGGTGGCGCCGAGGTCCGGGTCGGTCGCCACGCGCGGGGTCAGGTCGTTGGCCGCGAAGCAGGTCGCGGTGCTGGGCGCCTGGTCCGCGCTGGTCTCGACCAGCAGGTGACCGCCCGGGGCCAGCCAGCGGGCGGCCTCGGCGGCCACCCGGCGGGCCACGTCGAGGCCGTCGGCGCCGCCGTCGAGGGCGACCCGGGGCTCGTGCAGGCGGGCCTCCGGGGGAAGCAGGCCGATGGCGCCGGTGGGGACGTAGGGGGCGTTGGCGACGAGCACGTCGACCCGGCCGCGCAGCGCGGCGGGCAGCGGCTGGTAGAGGTCGCCCTGGTAGACGTGGCCCGCGGCGCCGATGTTGCGGGCGGCGCAGCGGGCGGCGGCGGGGTCGATGTCGACCGCGTGCAGGTCGATGCCCGGGTGGGCGGCGAGCAGGGCGGCGCCGACCGCGCCGGAGCCGCAGCACAGGTCGACCACAACGGTCCCGGCCAGGGCCGCGGCCTGGGCCACGAGGAACTCGGTGCGGCGGCGGGGGACGAACACGCCGGGGTCGACCGCGATCCGCAGGCCGTGGAACCGCGCCCAGCCGAGCAGGTGCTCCAGCGGTTCGCCCGCGACGCGGCGCCGCACCAGGGCGTCGAGTTCGGCGGGTGTGCGGGCCGCGCCGACGAGGAGGCTGGCCTCGTCTTCGGCGAACACGCACCCGGCGGCGCGCAGCAGGACCGCGATGGTGGGGGAAAAGGGGACTAACAGTGACATGAGCGCCTTTCGCCGGATGCCGACGGGCGCTCTCCCGGTCACCTGTCCGACGGGACCGCGCGGCCGTGCGGCGAGAGCACCCGACCTGGACTAGAGGTCATGGGTTCCCACCTCCTCGACGCCTCGCGTGACGGAACCGGGTCAGGCTAGCGGAGCGGGTCGCCGCCCAGGCGCGCGGCCTGGGATTGCAGGTAGCCGCGCTCGGGCAGGCTCAGGGTGCGTCGCGCCGCGAGCCGGTAGGACTCCGCGGCGGCGGCGGGCTCGCCCGCGAGTTCCAGCAGGTGCGCGCGCACCGCGTCGAGCCGGTGGTGTCCGCGCAGCCGGGTGTCGAGGGTGGCGAGCAGGTCCAGCCCGGCGCGCGGGCCGTGGACCTTGGCCAGGGCGACCGCCCGGTTGAGGGTGACCATCGGGTTGGGCGCGACGCGGTCGAGGATGCCGTAGAGGACCAGGATCTGCGCCCAGTCGGTTTCCTCGGTGCTGGGCGCCTCGGCGTGGATGGCGGCGATCGCCGCTTGCAGCAGGTACTCCCCCAGTGGGGCGCGGGCGAGGGTGTCGGTGATCAGGGCGACGCCTTCGGCGATCTCGGCCTGGTCCCAGCGGCCGCGGTCCTGCTCGGCGAGGGGGACCAGGGCGCCGTCTGCGGTGGTGCGGGCGGCGCGGCGGGCGTCGGTGAGCAGCATCAGGGCGAGCAGCGCGGAGACCTCGCCGTCGTCGGGCAGCAGCCGGTGCACGACGCGGGTGAGGCGGATGGCCTCGGCGGTGAGGTCGGGGCGGCGCAGGTCGGGGCCGGAGGTGGCGGTGTGGCCCTCGTTGAAGATCAGGTAGAGCACGTGCAGGACGACCCGCAGGCGGGCCGGGTCGGGCGGGTCGCGGAAGGCGGCGCCCTTGATCCGCGCCTTGGCGCGGCTGATCCGCTGGGCCATGGTGGCCTCGGGCACCAGGAACGCGTGCGCGATCTGGGCGGTGGTGAGGCCGCCGACCGCGCGCAGGGTCAGCGCGACCTGCGACGGGGGCGACAAGTCGGGGTGGCAGCACAGGAACAGCAGGGCCAGGGTGTCGTCGGTGTGTCGGGGGTCGGGCTCGTCGGGGCCCGCGGCGAGGACGTCGGCGGGGCAGGTGGCGGCCTCGCGGCGGCGGCGGGCGGTCTCGCCGCGCCAGTGGTCGGTGAGCTTGCGGCCCGCGACGGTGACCAGCCACGCCATCGGGTCGGCGGGCACGCCCTTCTCGGGCCAGTGCAGCGCGGCGGCGAGCAGCGCCTCCTGCACGGCGTCCTCGCAGGCGTCGAAGTGCCCGTGGTGGCGCACGAGGACGCCGAGGACCCGCGGCCCGTGCAGGCGCAGCAGGTCCTCGACCGCCTCAGGGTGTTCGCTCACACGTCCGGCCCGGCGGAGAACATCACCGGCCGCACCTCGACGGCCAGCCCGTCGATCTTGGTGTCCGGGATGAGCCGGGCCAGTTCGAGCGCCCGTTCCCGGCTCTCGCAGTCGACCAGGTAGAAGCCGCCCATGAACTCCTTGGCCTCCAGGAACGGGCCGTCGGTGACCACGGGCACCCCGTCGCGGGCGGCGACGACGGTGCTGGTGCTCGGGTCGCCCAGGGCCTGGGTGAGGATCAGCTCCCCGGTCTCCCGCATCGTCTTGATCAGCTGCTCGTGGCCGCTGCCGATCGCGGCCTTCTCGTCCTCGGTGAGGGCTTCCAGGATGGCCGGGTTGATCTGCATGATCAGCAGGTACTTCACGTCTCGCGCTCCTCGCTTCGCCGCGCCGCCATCGGGCGCTTTCGCGGGGAAGACGGAGCCGACGACAGGTTCTCTACACCGGCCAGGATATTTCTTCCGACCGGTCCTACGAGTGCTCCCGCAGCTGCGCGGCCAGCGACGGGTCGCCGTCGAGGTCGCGCATCAGGGTGGGTCTGCGCATCCACACCCCGTGCGGGCGGGCGAGCAGCCGCTCCAGCGGCTCCGGCTCGCCCAGGTGGAAGCCCTGGGCGACGCGCACGCCGAGCCGGGACAGCGCCTCGACCTGGGTGGCGCGCTCGACCCACTCGGCGACCACAGACAGCCCGAGGCCGCGGGCGATGTCGACGATGCCCTGCACCAGCACCGTGTCGCGGCTGCCGTAGTCGATACCGTGCACGAACTCGCCGTCGATCTTGAGCCCGGTGATGGGCAGCTGCTTGAGGTGCACGAACGAGCCGAACCCGGAGCCGAAGTCGTCCAGGGTGATCCGGCAGCCGCTGGCGCGCAGCTGCTGGGCCAGGCTGCGGGCGGCGTCGAGGTTGGTGACCGCGGCGGTCTCGGTGATCTCGAACCCGAGGCGGCCGGGAGCGACCCCGGCGGCGGTCAGCCGGTCAAGGACGAAGTCGCCGAAGTCCTCGTCCTCCAGGGTGCGGCCGGAGACGTTGACGTTGAACCGCAGCCCCGGGTACGGGTGCTCCACCAGGGTCTCGATGGCCTTGCCCGCGACCCACCGGTCTATCTCGAAGACCAGGTCGCTGCGCTCGGCGGCGAGCAGGAACTCCCCCGGCCCCAGCCGCGGCTCGCGGCCGTCCTCCAGGCGCAGCAGCAGCTCGTGGCCGATGACCCGGCCGCTGCCCAGCTTCACCATCGGCATGGCGTGCAGGACGAACCCGCCGTCGGCGAGCGCGGCCCGGACCCGCTCGACCACGGTGACCCGCAGCGCGGTGTCCTGGTAGTGGCCCTGCTCGTAGACGGTGACCCGGTTGCGGCCCGCCGCCTTGGACGCGTAGAGGGCCATGTCGGCGTTCGCCAGCACCTCCTGCCAGCCCACCCCGGAGTCGAAGGTGGCGATGCCGACGCTGACGGTGATCCGGCTGGCCCCGGCGACCCCGCTCATCGGGATCGCGGCGATCGCGTTGCGCAGCCGGTCGGCGGCAGCGACGGCGTCGCGCTCGTCGGTGTCGGCCAGCACCGCGGCGAACTCGTCGCCGGAGAGCCTGCCCAGGACCTGCCCGCTGCCGATGCGGTCGCGCAGCAGCGACGCCAGCGTGCACATCACCCGGTCCCCGGTGGGGTGGCCGTGCAGGTCGTTGATGTCCTTGAAGTGGTCGAGGTCGAGCAGCAGGAACGCCCCGCGCGCGCCCAGCGCGAGCTGCCGCTCCAGCTCCCTGGTCAGCGCGCGCCGGTTCGGCAGCCCGGTCAGCGGGTCCTCGTCCACCATGCGCAGCAGCTCGTCCTGGTGGGCGGCCAGCCCGGCGGCGTCGAGCTCGCGGGCCCGCCACCGGGACACGTCGGTCACCCGGTACAGCAGCTGCCGGTCGGCCGCGGCGGTGCAGCGGATCTCCAGCCAGCGGTGGCCCGCGCCCTCGGGCAGCGGGAACGAGATGACGACGTCGGTCTCCCGGGGCGCGTCAGGGGCGCCCGCGAGCAGCGCGGTGAGCGAACGGTCGACACTCTGCGCCGCGGTGAGACCCAGCAGGGCCGTCATGGCGGGATTGACCCACCTGATCTGGCCGCGGTGGTCGGTGAGCGCGAAGGCGGTGTCGGTGGCGGCCACGACCTCCGCCGGGGCGGTCGATGGATCCGTCACCCGGCCTCCCTCACCCGTTCTCGTGGGGACATGAGCACGAAGCGTAGTGGACCGGTCATGATCAGCGCAGTCGCTCAAGGTCCTTCGCGCTCAGGTACACGCGTTCGGCCAGTTCGCCCAGCTCATCGCCGTCGGCTCCGTCGCGGGCCGCGGTGCGGATGTCCTCCGCGGCGCAGCGCAGCGCGAACAGCCGATCCTGCAGGTCGGCGAGCTCCGCGGCGGACAGCACGACCGCGTCCTCGGGCAGCCCGCCGCGCTGCACCGCGGTCCGCCGCTCGTAGGCGCGCTGCCTGCACGCCTGGGCGCAGTAGCGGCGGGGCCTGCCCGCGCGGGTGTCCTCGGGCAGCTGGGCGCCGCACCAGCCGCACGGCCGGGCCTCGTCGCGGCGCCGGGACGGCTCCGCCAGTCGGGTAATCGCAGCCATGCCGCTGGACGCTAGCCGGACACTTTGCGTGCACCGCGCAGCCACGCCGCTGGGGCACACTCGACGGGTGCGATCCGACCGAGCCGACCGATCCGTTCATGGGTTCTTCCACGGTCCCTACCCGCGCGCGTTCGTCCACCGCGGGTGGCACTACGACGACCTCGCGGGCATGGAGAACTCCCTGTCCGCGTTCCGGCGGGCGGTCGCCGAGGGGTACCGGTACCTGGAGACCGATGTGCACGCCACCCGCGACGGGGTGGCCGTGGTCCACCACGACGCGCGGCTGGACCGCACCACCGACAAGGTCGGGCTGGTCGCCGAGCAGACCTGGCGGACGGTGGCGCAGGCCAAGATCGACGGCCGGGAGCCGGTGTGCCGGTTGGAGGACCTGCTCGAAGAGCTTCCCGACGCGCGGGTGAACATCGACGTCAAGTCGACCGCGGCGATCGAGCCGGTGCTGTCGGTGCTGCGCCGGACCAACGCCGAGGACCGGGTGTGCCTGGCCTCGTTCTCCGAGGCGCGGCTGGCCCGGGTGCGCAGGCTCGCCGGGCCGGGGGTGCTGACCTCGATGGGGATGCGGGCGATCACCGCGTTCTGGGCGGCGCGGCGGCTGCCCGCGGCGTGGACGCGGCCGGGGAAGCGGCCGCTGCTGGCGCAGGTGCCGGTGCGGCACGGGCCGCTGACCGTGGTCGACGAGCGGCTGGTCGCCTCGGCCCGCCGCCGCGGCGCGGAGGTGCACGTGTGGACGATCGATGAGCCGCAGCAGATGCGCGAGCTGCTCGACCTGGGCGTGGACGGCATCATGACCGACCGGCCCAGGGTGCTGCGCGACGTGCTGATCGAGCGTGGCCTGTGGCAGCGGACCTGACTCGACCTCCACTTGACCTTCAGTGTCAGCCGCCGTCCGCCACCGTGCCTCGGGGCGTGTGCGGGCGGCTGGCGGGCGACCAGCCACGCGTCGAGCGGCCGGACGGGTCGGTCGAGACCACACCGGTTTCCCCGCGGCGGCTCGGCGGCGAGCTGAACGACGACGAATCATCCCGGCTGGTCGCCACGGACTGGGCGAGACAGGGCATCCTGGCGCCGTGACCGAGACACGCGAAGATCCACTCGACCGCGCATACCGGGAGCCGGTGGACCTGCCAGGCAAGACCGCGGAGCTGTTGACCGACGTCACGGGGATCGTCGTGGACGTCGGCGGCGACCGGAGAATCGGGCGGCGGTTACGACAGACCCGGCCCGACCTCACCGTGGTCTCCGTCGACCGGTCGCGGGCGGACGTCGCGGGCGAGGCGTGCGCGCTGCCGCTGCGCGCGGGCTGCGCCGCGGCGGTGCTGGCCCCGCACCTGCTGCGCGCGGTCGCCGACATCGACGCCGTGCTCGCCGAGTTCGCCCGGGTCCTCGCCCCCGGCGGGCTGGTGGTGGTCTCGGCCAACGCCCTGGGCGACCTGCGGGAGCTGCGCGCGCTGTGGTGGGCCGCGGCGCGCGACTGCGGCGTGGTGGACCCGCCGCCGTTCCTCGACGCGGACGAGAGCTTCCCGCTCGACCACGCGCAGGCGTGGCTGTCGCGGCACTTCGGCGAGGTGACCGTGACACCGCTGCGCAGCACCGTCGCGGTGCCCGCCGAGGCGGCGCTGGCCCTGGTCGCGTCGTCGCGGCCGACCGAGACCGACGTGACCTGGGAGTTGCTGGCCTCCATCGTCGAGCGCCGGGTCCGCGACGTGGTCGCCGCCGAGGGCGGGTTCACCCTGACCACGATCACCGGCGTGGCCACCGGCGTCCGCGCCCGCTGACCCGTCCGCGAGCCCGCCGGGGATCGGGTGTGGATCAGCGGTGTCGATCATCACCGGGTTCCGCGCGCAGTACCCTCCGCTGGGAAAGCGGCAGCACGACAGTGGAGGCGGCGTTGAGCATGGTGGACGACAGCACCGGGACCGCGGCCGCCGCCGCCCGGAAGCGCGAGCAGAGCGGCTGGTGCTGGTACGACTGGGCGAACCAGGTGTTCCCCACCTCGGTCACCACCGTGTTCGGCTCGCTGTACCTGACCGAGGTCGCGGCAGCCGCGGCCATCGCCGACACCGGCCGCAACGGGCCAGCCCCGTGTCCCGCCGACGCCGCGGGCAACACCGACAAGCTGCGCGACTGCGACATCAGCCTGTTCGGGCTCGACTTCCCCGCCGGGTCGCTGTGGGGCTACCTGCTCTCGGTCGCGACCGTGGTGCAGGTGCTGATCGTGCCGCTGATGGGCGCGATCGCCGACCGGTCGGTCAACAAGAAGCCGATGCTGGCCCTGTTCGCCTTCGGCGGCGCCGCGGCCACCGTGGCGATGGCCCTGGTCAGCGGCGCGAACTGGGAACTGGGGGTGGCCCTGTTCATCCTCGCCAACATCGGCTACGGCACCTCGGTGGTCATCTACTACTCGTACCTGCCCGAGATCGCCACCGCCGACGAGCGCGACGGCCTCTCGACCAAGGGCTGGGCGTTCGGGTTCCTCGGCGGCGGCACCGCGCTGGCCGTGCAGCTGGTGATCTACCTGTTCCGCGACAGCTTCGGCATCACCTCCGGCAATGCCGCGCAGATCGCGTTCCTCATCTCGGGGCTGTGGTGGGCGCTGTTCACCCTCATCCCGCTGCGCCGCCTGCGCGGCCGCCACGACCGGCCCCAAGCCGCCGCGGTCGAGGGCTCGCCAGTCACCGCCGGGTTCCGCGAACTGCGCGACACGCTGCGCCACGCCCGGGCGTTCCCGCTGACCCTGGCGTTCCTGGGCACCTACCTGATCTACACCGACGGCATCGCCACGGTCGCGAACGTCTCGGCGCAGTACGGGCGCGAGGAACTCAAGTTCGAGGCCGACGTGCTGATCACCACGATCCTCATCGTGCAGTTCGTCGCGTTCCTCGGCGGCGTCGTGCACGGCATGGTCGCCCGCCGCATCGGCGCGAAGAAGACCATCATGATCAGCCTGTCGGTGTGGGTGGTGGTCATCGGCTCCGCCTACTTCGTGCAGGCCGGGCAGGCGGCGCAGTTCTACGCCCTCGCGGGCGGCATCGGGCTGGTCCTGGGCGGCACGAACGCGCTGTCGCGGTCGCTGTTCAGCCAGATGGTGCCCCCGGGCAAGGAGGCCCAGTACTTCGCGGTCTACGAGATCGGCGAGCGCGCCACTTCCTGGCTTGGCCCGCTGCTGTTCGCCGTCATGGCGAGCACGACCGGCTCCTACCGCTACGCGATCATCTCCCTGGTGGTGTTCTTCGCGATCGGGCTGGTGCTCATGTGGTTCGTGCCGGTCCGCCGCGCCATCGCCGCCGTGGGCAACCCGGAACCCAAGATCCTCTAGGGCCCCGGGGGCGACCCGGCCGACGCCCAGGACAGCCGCGCCACCCGCCCGGGGTCACACTATGGTGGCGCGGACACGGAAACCACCCGCGTTGATACGCACAGTGACCACACGGACGCCCCCACTTCCACTACAGTGCGTTAGCAGGTGTCGGCCGGAGGCCGTGTCCGGCTGGGCGACCTGGGTGCCGAGCGGGCCTCCGGAGGCGGCTCGCATTCGCGTGACCGGGACTTTTCCGGGTACCATCCCCCAAGTGGGTGAGATGTTCATGTCCATCGCGCGAAATTGCGTCACGAACGCGGCTTCGGGGCATCTCTTAAGAGGATGCTGTTGTTGACGGGTGAAGCTTGTCACCCTGAGCGATCGCGGCGGGGGTGGCGGGAATCCATTTCTTGATCCGCTCGTTGCTCTGGGTAAGCAACACCCTGGTCCACCCGAGTGGGCCGAGTTGAAAGGACACCGCTATGGCCGACCGTGTTCTCCGTGGAAGCAGGCTTGGGGCGGTCAGCTACGAGACTGACCGCAATCACGACCTGGCCCCCCGCCGTACGGTCCGGTATGCGTGCCCGAAAGACCACGACTTCGAGGTCCCGTTCTCCGACGACGCCGAAGTCCCCTCGGTCTGGGAGTGCCGCCTGCACGGCACCGAGTCCAAGATGATCGACGGCTCGGACCCCGAGCCCAAGAAGATCAAGCCGCCGCGCACGCACTGGGACATGCTGCTGGAGCGCCGCACCATCCCGGAGCTGGAGGACCTGCTGACCGAACGGCTGCAGGAGCTTCGGGGCAGGCGCAGCCGCACCGCCTGACCACCTGGCCGACGGCCGCCCGGAACTCCCCCCGTCCGGGCGGCCGTCCCTCTCCAGGACACGTGTGAGGCCCCTTCCCACTCCCGGGAAGGGGCCTCACACGTGTGTCAGGCCCGGGGTCAGCGGGTGAACAGGGCCTTGAGCTGGGTGCCGCGGCGACGCAGCCCCCACTTGGTGACCCGGATCAGGGCCTCGCGGACGATGTTGCCGCTCATCTTCGACTCGCCGTGCTCGCGGTCGACAAAGGTGATGGGCACCTCGACCACGGTGAAACCCGCCTCGATCGTGCGCCACGCCAGGTCGATCTGGAAGCAGTAGCCCTGCGAGGCCACGTTGTGCAGCCGCAGCTTCTCCAGCACCGCCCTGCGGTAGGCGCGGTAGCCGCCGGTGAGGTCCTTGACCTTCGCGCCCAGCGCCATCCGCGAGTACAGGTTCGCGCCGCGGGAGAGCACCTCGCGCCGGACCGGCCAGTTGACGACCTTGCCGCCCGCGACCCACCGGGACCCGATCGACAGGTCCGCGTCGCCGAGGGCGTCGAGCAGCCGAGGCAGGTCCTCCGGGGCGTGGGAGCCGTCGGCGTCCATCTCCACGATCACCGCGAAGTCCCGCTCCAGCGCCCACTGGAACCCGGCGACGTAGGCGGCGCCGAGCCCGGCCTTCTGCGTGCGGTGCAGCACGTTGATCCGCTCGTCCGCGGCGGCGAGCTCGTCGGCCAGGTCGCCGGTGCCGTCCGGGCTGCCATCGTCAACCACCAGGACATGGGTCTTGGGCGCGGCGGCGTGCAGCCGCTTCACGATCGGCCCGAGGTTCTCCCGCTCGTTGTAGGTCGGGATCACCACCAGGACCGGTTCGAGCTGCCCCTGGCCGTGCGGCTGGTCCGCCATCGGTTTTCCTCCTCGCCGGGGTGCGCGCGCACCCCGGTCCGATATGTCTACTCGTCGTTGCCTGCCGCGGGTGAGACCTCCCGCGCGGCCGACCGTTCACGCCTGCGCGACACCAGTCCCACGACCAGCGCGGCCACGGCAGCGGCCACCATGGCCCGTTCGGGCCACGCACCCAGTCGGTCCGCCATGGTAGTCGCAGCCCGCAACGGCACGCGCTCGACCAGCGCGGCCGGGGTGAACAGGTCCGTGCTCTGGGTGACGCTGCCGTCGGGCAGGACGATGGCGGACACGCCGCTGGTGGCGGCGACGACGACGCTGCGGCCGTGTTCGACGGCGCGCACCCGGTCCATGGCCAGCTGCTGGTAGGTCATCTCGCTGCGGCCGAAGGTGGCGTTGTTGGTGGGCACGGCCAGCAGGGTGGAGCCGTTGGCGACCGACTCGCGGACCACCCCGTCGAAGGCGACCTCGTAGCAGGTGGCCAGCGCGACCCGGGCAGGCCCCATCGGGAACACGGTGGGTTCGGTGCCGGGGACGAACCGGCCCGCGCGGTCGACCGCGGCGCTGAACAGCCGGAAGAACCCGCGCATCGGCATCGTCTCGCCGAAGGGCTGCAGCTGCCGCTTGGTGTACTCCGCGACCGGCCCGGCCTGGGGGTCCCAGAGGAGCACGGTGTTGCGCGGCTGCCCGTCGTCGCCGACGAGGACCGCGCCCACGGCGATGGGGGCGCCGACGGCCTTGGCGGCGCGGTCGATGCGCTCGCGGGCGTCGCGGTTGCGGTAGGGGTCGATGTCGGAGGCGTTCTCCGGCCAGATCACCAGGTCGGGCTGGGGGACGCGGCCCGCGCGGATGTCGGCGGCCAGTTCTTCGGTGCGCCGGACGTGGTTGTCGAGCACGGCGCGGCGCTGGGCGTTGAAGTCCAGCCCGGCGCGCGGGACGTTGCCCTGGATGGCCGCGACGGTGGCCTCGCCCGCGTCGGGCGCGGTGCTCGCCAGCCCGGTGGCGGCCAGGCCCGCCGCGAGGGGGAGCACGGCGGCGAGCGCGGGGGCGGCGAGCAGGCGGGGCGCGGTGGCGCGGGCGGCGAGCAGCCGGACGAGTTCGCCAAGGCCGAACCCGGTGAGGGCGACCGCGAACGCGATCAGCGGGGTGCCGCCGAGGGCGGCCAGCGGCAGGAACGGGCCTTCGGGCTGGCTGAACGCGATCTTGCCCCAGGGGAACCCGCCGAAGGGGACGACCGCGCGCAGGGTCTCCCCCGCGACCCACAGCAGCGCCGCCCACAGCACCCGCCCGCGCAGCCTGCCGACCACGGCGATCGCCGCGCACGGGACGCCGACGAGCAGGGCCTGCAGGAAGCTCAGCGGCAGCCAGGCGACCGGGCCGACGAACACGCCGGTCCAGGCCAGCAGCGGGGTCATGAACCCGAGGCCGAACAGCAGCCCGTAGCCCAGGCCCGCGCGCGCCCGGGTTCCCGGCCCGCGGTGCAGGACCCAGCCGAGGACCGCGAACCCGATCGGCGCCAGCCACCAGGTCGGGCGCGGCGGGACGCTGAGGAACACCAGGCCGCCCGCGGCGAGCACGGCGAGGCAGCGCAGCAGCACGGGCCACGCGCCAGCGCGGGCGGGGGCTGCGGGGCCGGTGATTCCGGGCTCCGGGGACAGGGCGGGGGCGACCACGCGCTCAGCGTACGGGCGGCCCTGTGTGATTCCCGCTTCGGGAACCGGATCGTCATCTCGCGGGTAATCCCAGGTCACCAGCTCAGCTAAACCTCAACTTAAGGGTTAGAGTTCGTAGAGTCTCACCCTCTGGTCGAGGATTAGCCAAGATCGTTCGGGGCGCGGTGCTAGCGTCGCCCGGTGACCGAGCAGCGCGTGGGCGGACCGCGGAACCTGATCGACCTGAGCCACCGGATCCGGCACGGGATGGTGACCTACCCGGGGCTGCCGGGCCCGGAGATCAGCGACCACCTCGGCCGGGCGGCCTCGCGCGCCCACTACGGGCCGGGCACCGAGTTCCACATCGGGCGGATCACGATGGTCGCCAACACCGGCACCTACCTCGACAGCCCGTTCCACCGCTACGCCGAGGGCGCGGACCTCGCGGCGCTGCCGCTGGCGGCGCTCGCCGACCTCGACGGGATCGTGGTCGACGCGGGCGCGGAGCGGGTCGTCGGCCGGGCGAAACTGGTGGGGCACGAGGTGGCGGGCCGCGCGGTGCTGGTGCGCACCGGCTGGGACCGGCACTGGGGCGCCGAGGAGTACTTCACCGGGCACCCGCACCTGACCGCGGACGCCGCGGACTGGCTCGTCGCCCAGGGCGCGGCGCTGGTCGGGATCGACAGCCTCAACATCGACGACACCGACGACCCGGCCCGCCCCGCGCACACCGCGCTGTTGGGCGCGGGCATCCCGGTAGTCGAGCACCTGCGCGGACTCGACCAACTGCCGCCCGCCGGGTTCCGCTTCCACGCCGTGCCCGCCCCGGTGGCGGGCATGGGCACGTTCCCGGTCCGGGCGTACGCCATCGTCTAGACCGTCTAGCTGGTTCTAAGCCGTGGACCAGCGTGTTCCAGCGAGGAGGGAGGCCCGGTGGGCGCTGACGAGGTCGTGGACAGCCCGCGTGATTTCGTCGCCCGGCACATCCGCCGCTACGTGGAGTCCGGCGGCCGGGAGACCGAGGTCGTGCGCGGCCTGGAGATGCTGCTGCTGACCACCCGGGGCAGGCGCTCGGGCAAACGCCGCCGCACCGCCCTGGTCTACGGCCGCGACGACGGCCGCTACGTGCTGGTGGCCTCCGACGGCGGCGCGCCCCGGCACCCGTCCTGGTACCTGAACCTTGTCGCCGACGGGCAGGTGGAGGTGCAGGTCGGCCCGGACACGTTCTTGGCCCGCGCCCGCCCGGCCACCGCGGCGGAGAAGCCGCGGCTGTGGCACCTGATGACCTCGCTGTGGCCGGACTACGACTCCTACCAGGCCAAAGCCGCCCGCGAGATCCCGCTGGTCGTGGTGGAGCCGCTGCCCGAGCGCTGACCGCGGGGTCACCCGTCCGCGCGTGGTCGGCCGCGGCCCGCTCCGCTAGGTTCATGATCAGTGACTGATCAGTGACGGAGCGCGACAACGGGGAGAGGCCATGGCGATGACGGAGTACCTGGACCGCAAGCTGGCGCGCCGGTTCGCCACCTACGACACCGATGGCGACGGCGCGATCAGCCGCACCGATTTCGAGGAGGCGGCGCTGCGGTTGGGGGCGGAGTTCGGCCACGGCGAGGACTCGCCGCGGTGGCGGCGGCTGCGCGAGTTGACCCTGGGGTTGTGGCGCCGGCTGGCCGAGGCCGCCGACGCCGACGAGGACGGCCGGATCACCCTGGCCGAGTACAAGGCCGCGTTCGCCGCGGGCCTGCTGGTGACGCCCGAGTCGTTCGACCAGGGCTACGTCCCGTTCCTGGAGGCCCTGCTCGACATCGCCGACGCCGACGGCGACGGCCTGCTGACCGAGGACGACCACGTGCGGTGGACCGGCGCCCTGATGGGCCTGCCCGAGCACGACGCCCGGGCGGCGTTCACCGGCGTCGACGCCGACCACGACGGCTTCGTCTCGGCCCCGGAGCTGCGCGAGGCGATCCGTGAGTACTACTTCGACGAGACCCCGGGCTCCGCGGGAGCCTGGCTGCTCGGCCCCCTGCCCGCGTCCGTCTAGCCCGTTCAGTCCTGGTCGACTAGGAGGCGTTTGACGACCTTGCCGGTGGCGTTGCGGGGGACCTTGCGGACGAAGAAGACGTCGCGGGGCACGGAGAAGCGCTCCAGGTGGTCGTGGATGTACTCCTGGACGGCGGTGGCGCCGAGGCGGGCGCCGGGTTTGAGGGCGACGTAGGCGGCGAAGCGCTGGCCGTACTCGTGGTCGGGGACGCCGACGACGGCGGCGTCTTGGACGCCGTCGAGGTTGAGCAGGAGTTCCTCGACGGGTCGGGGGAAGACGTTCTCACCGCCGGAGACGATCATGTCGTCGTCGCGGCCGGAGACGAACAGCCGCCCGTCGGCGTCGAGGTAGCCGCGGTCGCCGGTGACCATGAGGTCGTCGTGCATCTCGTTGCGGGTGCCGTTGGTGTAGCCCTCGAACAGCATGTCGTTGCCGACGCAGATGCGGCCGACGACGCCGGGGGGCAGCGGGTCGCCGTCGGCGTCGAGGATGCCGACCTTGGTGCCGACCGGGCAGCGGCCCGCGGTGGTGGGGGCGGCGCGCAGGTCGGCGGGGTCGGCGATGCTGGCCCAGGAGACCTCGGTGGAGCCGTAGAGGTTGTAGAGGATGTCGCCGAAGGTGTCCATGAACTCGGTGACGAACGGCCCGGGCATCGCCGAGCCGCTGGAGGCGACCACCCGCAGCGAGGACACGTCGTAGCGGGCGCGGACGCGTTCGGGCAGGGCGAGGATGCGCTGCAGCATGACCGGGACGGCGATCAGCGTGGTGCATTTGAGTTCGGCGATCGCGGCGAGGGTGGCTTCGGCGTCGAAGCGGCGGTGCAGCACGAGGGTCGCGTGCAGCGGCATGCCCAGTTGCAGCGCGGCCAGGCCCCAGGTGTGGAACAGGGGCGCGGCCACGAGCATCCGCTCCCCGGTGCGCAGGGGGATGCGCGAGAGCACGGACGCAGCGGCGCCGAGGCCCTGCGGGTTGCGGCGGCGGGCGCCCTTGGGGGTGCCGGTGGTGCCCGAGGTCATCACGATGATCTTGCCCGCGGTGCTGGGCGCGCGCAGCGGGGTGTCGGGGGCGTCCTCGACGAGGCCGTCGACGGTGACCTCGCCGGGGGCGGCGCTCCAGGTGGAGATCCACGGCAGGGTCGCGGGCAGGTTGTGGAACAGCGGGGCGAACTCGTCGTCGGCGAGCAGCGCGATCGGCCGGTGCGCCTCGATGAGGTCGGCGACCTGGTCGGCGGAGATGCCGGTGTTGAGCATGAGGACGTCCGCGCCGAGTTTGCCGCAGGCGATGGTGGCCTCGACCAGCCCGGCGTGGTTGCGGCACATGACCGCGACCCGGCGGCCGGTGCGCACGCCGTATTCGGCCAGGCCGTTGGCCAGGCGGGTGGTGCGGGCGTCGATCTCGGCGAAGGTGAGCGTGCCGCGTTCGTCGATGACGGCGACAGCGTGGGGTTTGCGGGCCGCTGCGGCCCGGTAGCCGCCGACGATGGTGGGGCCCCAGCGGGCCAGCGCGCCCAGTTGCCGGGCGACCCGGTCGGGCCTGCCGGGGATCAGCACGCCCGCGCGGACCAGGGTGGCGGCCACGCTGAACACCGACTGGCCGCGCGCGGTCTGGTCGATGCGGGTGGGCGAGACGGTGATGGGCCTGCCGGAGAGGTGGTGCTCGACGCGGGCGATGGCCTTGCGGATCCGCTTGCGCAGCCAGGGGGCGGTGAGCACGGTGCCCGCGGTGACGCCTTCGGGCAGGGACACCACGACCTGCACGAGGCAGCGGCCGCGGCCCTGCGGGGTGAGCCGGATGGACAGGTGCCCGCCCGCCCAGCGGGGGCCGACCAGCACGAGGTGCTCGGCGGGGCGGTGCACGAGGATCTCGATCTCGTCCGGCACGGGGGCGCGGCCGGAGACGCAGAACCGGACCCGGTAGCGGGCGCCTCGGCCGACCGGGGTGCCGCCCGCGCGGTCGGCCGAGGCGATCTCGCGGACGAAACGGGGATAGAGGGCGGGTTCGCTGAGGACCTCCCAGACCTGTTCCGGCGTGTGGTCGAGGGTCAGTTCCACCTCGACGAGCTCGGTCGGCATGGTCCTCCGTCAGCGAGGCGCCCCGGATTGTCGCCCGGGACGTGGTTGCGGCACACGATGGAACCGCTTGTTATCAGCGAACCGCTAATCGGTGCAAGCACCCATGCCACCGTTCGGGCTAATAGCAGTGAAGATCACTCACTCGGCGTAATGGATCAACCCGATCGTTGGAGTGTCAACCACCATCGCGTGATTGGTTGCTGTGATTGTCGTCAACGCTCGCGGTCGGGTCCTCCTCGGCTGGGACGACGACCGTGCCGGTGGCTCGGGTGACCACCAGCGGCGGGTCGAGGACGTCGGCGGCGGAGGGGCCGCGGTGCGGGGCGGCGCGGCACACCACGCGCGCCTCGAACGCCAGGCCGCGGGAGCGGGCGCCGATCCGCACCAGGGTCGCGGTGGCCTCGATGACGTCCCCGGCGCGGATGGGGGCCAGGAACTCGACGTGGGTGTATCCGGCGAACAGTCCCTCGTCGCCGTCGGCGCGGACGCACAGCTCGGTGGCGGCGTCGCCGAAGAGTCCGAGGCCGTAGGCGCCGTCGACGAGGGCGCCGCCGTAGTGGGCGTGCCCGTGCGGGACGTACCGGCGGTGGGTGACGGAGAATCCGACGACGCGGCTCATGGGCGCCCCGCCTCCTCGTCCGCGGGGTCGGCGGGGGCGGTGCCTGCCGGTGGGGCGCCCGCGATGGCGTGGGCGAGGTAGCTGGCGACCTCGCCGGGGGTGGTGCCGCGGCTGAAGACGCGGTCGACGCCGAGGTCGGCGGCCATCCTCGGGTCGAAGCGGGGGCCACCGGCGACGAGCAGCGGGCGGCGCTCCCCCATGGCCTCGCGGAACGCCGCGGACATCTCCCGGGTGTTGCGCAGGTGCGCGTCGCGCTGGGTGACGACCTGGGAGACCAGGACCGCGTCGGCGCGCTCGGCGCGGGCGCGTTTGACCAGGTCGGGGACCGGCACCTGGGCGCCGAGGTTCACCACGCGCAGTTCGCGGTAGTACTCCAGGCCCTTCTCCCCCGCGACGCCTTTGATGTTGCAGATGGCGTCGATGCCGACGGTGTGCGCGTCGGTGCCGATGCAGGCGCCGACGACGACGAGCGCGCGGCGCAGACGTTGTCTGACCGCGGCGTCGACCTCGCCGGGGGTGAGCAGCGGGTAGTCGCGTTCGACCACGGTGACCTCGGCGAGGTCGACGGTGTGGGTGACCGAGCCGTAGACGACGAAGAAGGTGAACTCGGCGCCGATGGGGTGCGAGTGCACGACCATGGCCGGGTCCATGCCCATCTTGTGGGCCAGCAGCAGCGCGGCGCCCTCGGCGCGGGGGCCGTGCGCGACGGGCAGGGTGAACGACAGCTGCGCCATGCCGTCGCCCCGGGTGTCGCCGTAGGGGCGGATGGGGCCGCCTCGCTGGGTCGAGTGCTCGTCCGCGAACCCGCTCATCGGTCGGCTCCGGTGTCGAGCAGGTCGGCGGCGGGGTTGCGGTAGCCCTCGGCTTTGGCGATCACCCCGTCGGCTCCCCTGCCCTGGTCGGCTGGGCGTTTCATCAGCCCGAAGGTGCCCTGGGCGATGGCGTCGAGCAGCCCATCGTCGGCGATGCGGGCGAGCAGGTCGACGGCTTCGCCGAGGACCTGGTGGGCGCGTTTGACGATGAGCCCGCCGGGGGCGGGCCGGAAGTCCTCGGCGAGCCCGCCCGCGGCGTCGAGGACATAGCGGACGTTGCGCAGGGCGAGGTCCCGATCGGACAGGAACGGGGTGGCCACGGCCTCGGTCATCATGCCGACCAGCAGGATCGACTGGCCGGTGAGCGCCCCGGCGAGGTTGAACAACCCGTTGAGCAGGTAGCCGTGGAACACGTCGCCGGTCATGTGCTTGGTGGGCGGCATCCACTTGAGCGGGGCGTCGGGAAACAGCTCGCGGGCGAGCAGGGCGTGGGCGAGTTCGAGGCGGAACGAGTCGGGCCGGGCCGGGTCGATCTCGAAGGCGTGGCCGAGGCCGAGCAGGTGGTCGCCGAGCCCGGCCTCGTGCGCGAAGCGCTCGTTGAGCAGCTGGGAGACGGTGACGGTGTGCGCGGCGTCGACGGCGTCGTCTGTGGTGAGGTAATTGTCCTCGCCGGTGTTGATGACGATCCCGGCGCGGGCGTGGACCTGCCGGGAGAACCGCTGGTCCACGAAGGTGCGCACGGGGTTGATGTCGCGGAAGAGGATGCCGTACATGGAGTCGTTGAGCATCATGTCGAGCCTGCGCAGCCCGGCGAGGACGGCGATCTCGGGCATGCACAGGCCCGAGGCGTAGTTGGTGACCCGGATGTAGCGGCCGACCTCGCGGGACACCTCGTCCATGGCCGCGCGCATGATCCGGAAGTTCTCTTCGGTGGCGTAGGTGCCCGCGTACCCGTGGTGGGTGGCGCCTTCTGGCACGTAGTCGAGCAGCGACTGCCCGGTGGAGCGGATCACGGCGATGACGTCGGCCCCGGCGCGGGCGGCGTTGGCGGCCTGGACGACGTCCTCGTCGATGTCGCCGGTGGCCACGATCAGATAGAGCCAGGGCCGCCGCGGCGGGTCGCCGAGGTCGGCGACGAGCCGGTCGCGGTCGGCGCGGTTGCGGTCGACGGCGCGCAGGCCGCGGGCGATCGCGGCGCGGGCGGCGTCCTCGGCGCGGGCGGCGTCGGCCCCGGTGGGGACCCGGTACTGGACCTGACCGGCGGCGGTGGCCTCGGCGAGGTCGGTGAGGGCGCCCAGGTCGTGTTCGCGCAGGGCGTGGAACACCGGCAGCGCGGCGCCGTGGTCGAGGCCGCAGTGCGCGCGGACGGTGTCCACGACCCGGTTGACCCAGGGCACGTCCCCGGCGCGGTGGGTGTGGTCGGCTCCGGTGATGCCCGCCAGGCGCAGGGTGGCGCGTTCCAGCGACACGGTGGTGTGGCGGCGGGCGAGGTCGATGACCGGGGCCGCGGCGCGCTCGGCGAGGCGGCGCGCGGTGGCGACGGTGTCGGGGTCGAGGTCAAGCAGTGCCATCGCGGCTCGCTTTCTGCGTGTCGAGGGCGGTGCTGTCGTACAGGGTGCGGCCGCGGGCGACGGTGCGCAGGCACACGGGCAGGTCCGCGCCGGGGTCCAGCGGCGGCAGCCCGGGGACCCGGGAGCGCGGGTCGGTCGACCAGCGCGCCACCCGGGAATCGGGGGCGGCCACGACGAGGTCGGGGGCGTCCCAGACGGCGTAGGTGGCGGGGGCGCCGGGCACGAGGGTGCCGGTGAGGCCGTCGTCCACTCCGGCGGCGCGCCAGCCGCCTCGGGTGTGGGCGGTGAACGCCGCGCGCGGGGACAGCCCGAAGCCCTCGGTGCGGTGGTGGACGGCGGCGCGGACCGCGGCCCAGGGGTCGAGGGGGGTGACCGGGGCGTCGGAGCCGAGCGCGAGGATCACCCCGGCGGCGGCGAGGCGGGCGAACGGGTTGAGCGCGGTCCCCCGCTCGACGCCGAGCCGGGCGGCGTACATGCCGTGCCCGCCGCCCCAGGTGGCGTCGAACAGCGGCTGCACGGAGGCCACCACGCCCCACTGCCCGAGCCGGTCGGCTTGCTCGGCGGTGACCATCTCCAGGTGTTCGAGCCGGTGGCGGGCCCCGGCGATGGCGGGGCGGCCGACGGTTTTCTCGGCGCGGGCGAAGCCCTCGATCACCTCGGCGATGGCGGCGTCGCCGATGACGTGGAAGCCCGCTTGGATGCCCGCCTCGGTGCAGACGATCAGGTGCTCGGCGATCTGCTCGGCGTCGAGGTAGAGCGCGCCGGAGGTGTCGGGGTGGTCGGCGTAGGGGTGGCACAGGGCGGCGGTGCGGGAGCCGAGTGAGCCGTCGATGAACAGGTCGCCCGCCAGGCCCCGCGCGCCGAGGGCCGCGGCGGTGTCGGCGGCGGCGCGCTCGCCCCAGTACCCGACGACCTCGGGCAGGTCGCCCCCGGCGCGGGCGAGCAGGGCAGCGAAGTCCTCTGCGCTGGAGATGTCGGGTCCGGCGCACTCGTGGACGGCGGCGACGCCGCTGGCGGCGGCGTGCCGCAGGAACGCCTCCTGGGCGGCGGCGCGCTGGCCGGGGGTGATGGCGTCCTGGGCGGCGCGGCGCACGCGGTGGTGGGCGTCGCGGGTCAGCGGCCCGTCCGGGCTGAACCCGTCCGCGCCGCGGGCAGCGGGGGCGCGGACGAGCAGGGCGGTGGAGACCAGGGCGGAGTGCACGTCGACGCGGGAGAGGTAGACCGCGGCGCCATCGGCGGCGGCGTCGACCTCGGCGCGGGTGGGCGGGCGGCCCTCGGGCCAGGCGGTCTCGTCCCAGCCGTGGCCCCACACCACGGCGTGGCACGCCCCGCGGACGTGGGCGGCGATGGCGTCGAGGCACTCGCGCAGCGACGCGCACCCGGTCAGGTCCAGTCCGGTGCGGAGCAGCCCGGCGGCGGTGGTGTGCACGTGGGCGTCGACAAAGGCAGGGGCGACGAACGCGCCCGCGAGGTCGACGGTCTCGTCGGCGTCGGCGTACAGGGTGCGGCCCACCGAGTCCTGCCCGAGCCAGACGACCACGCCGTCGCGCACGGCGATGGCAGTGGCGTGCGGGTCGGCCGGGGAGTGCACGCGGCCCCCGGTCAGCAGGGTGGTGCCGGGGGTGGCCGGGGGCGTGGGGGAACTGGTCATGGGCGAAGAGTCTGCCGCTCACGGCCGGTGATCAGCGCCCGCACCCCGGGCTCGGCGCGCAGCAGGTCGAGGGCGAACTCGGCGTGGCCGGGGACGTAGCCGTTGCCGATGAGCATCCGCACGTCCTTGGCGAGCCCTTCCGCGCCGAGGGCGGCGTCGGCGAACGAGGTGGCCATCGAGAAGAACACCACGGCGCCGCCGTCGGCGGTGGCCATGATCGCGCCGTGCTCGCAGCCGGGCACGTCCACGCAGACCACGGTGACCGCGACGGGCGCGCCGACGGCGGCGGCCACGGCGACCGGGTCGCGGGCGTCGGCGACGACGACCTCGTCGGCCAGGCCCGCGGCGCGCACCGCGGCGGCTTCCGCGCCGGTGGGCACCAGCGCCACCACCCGGGTCGCGCCCGCGCGCCGCGCCGCGGCCAGCGACAGGGACCCGGACTTGCCGCCGCCGCCGAGCACGCACACCGACGCGCCGGGCCCGGCTTCGCGGACGACCCGGTCGGTGAGCGCGGGCGCCCCGCACACGTCCAGGACCGACAGCGCCAGCGGCTCGGGCAGGTCGGCGGGCAGGACCGCGGCGATGGAGCGCCCGAACAGCACCGCGGTGCCCCGGCAGGGGACCTGCTCGCTCTCGCCGTCCCAGTCGGCGAGGCCGTCGGTGATCCGCAGCGGGGTGAGGGTCAGCGAGACCAGCGACGCGATCCGGTCGCCGACGCGCACGCCCAGCGGCGAGTCGGGGCCGACCGCGCGCACCGCGCCCAGCAGCATCCCGCCGGAGCCGGTGACCGGGTTCTGCATCTTGCCTCGGGCGGCGACGATCGCCAGGACCGCGTCGCGCACGGCGGCGCCGGAGCCGTGCTCGTCGCGCAGCTGCCGGTAGGACGCGGCGTCGAGGTTGAGCCGTTCGACGTCGACCACGACCTCGTCGGCGTACGGCCGGAGGTCGGGGTCGAGGCGGCGGGCCCGCTGCGGCAGCACCCCGGGCGGGTCGAGCACCCGGTGCAGCCCGTACGGCGAGCCCCTGTCGAAACTTTCGCTCACTCGTCGCACCTTTCCCGGAAGATTTGCGCCACACTGGTGTTCTGGCAGCATATCTTTACGCCACCCGAACGGCGAGGAGAAAAAGATGACCGCGCTGCGCGACCCGGTGGAACACCACGAGAACCAGGGGCCCCGCGCCCAGGCGGGCCACCAGCCCTACACCTACGCCCGCGCCGAGTTGGTCGAGCCCGACTGGCGCCGGTTCCCCGGGTGGGCGCGGGTCACCGAGGCCCAGTGGCGCGACGCGCAGTGGCAGCGGGCCCACTGCGTGAAGAACATCCGGGGGCTGCGCGCGGTCGTCGGCGGCCTGCTCGCCGAGTCCTTCTACGCCGACCTGGCCGCCGACCAGGAGCGGCTGGCGACGATGTCGATGCTGCTGCCCCCGCAGATGCTCAACACCATGGCCCCCAACGCCACGCCCGCGCGGTTCACCGACGCCTTCTACGCCGACCCGGTGCGCCGCTACATGCTGCCGGTGGCCTCCGACCGCGACCCGCGCTGGCCAAGCCACCCGCGCTCGCAACGCGACTCCCTGCACGAGGCCGAGATGTGGGTGGTGGAGGGCCTGACCCACCGCTACCCCACCAAGGTCCTCGCCGAACTGCTCTCCACCTGCCCCCAGTACTGCGGGCACTGCACCCGCATGGACCTGGTCGGCAACTCCACCCCCCAGGTCGACAAACACAAACTGCTGCTCAAACCGGTCGACCGGCAGGACAAGATGATCGACTACCTGCGCCGCACCCCCGGCGTGCGCGACGTGGTGGTCTCCGGCGGCGACGTGGCGAACGTGCCGTGGCGGCAACTGGAGGCGTTCCTGACGCGGCTGCTGGACATCGAGACCGTCCGCGACATCCGGCTGGCCACCAAGGCGCTCGCGGGCCTGCCGCAGCACTGGCTGCAGCCCGCCGTCGTCGAAGGGCTGGAGCGGGTGGCGCGCACCGCGGCCAGGCGCGGGGTGAACCTGGCGATCCACACCCACGTCAACCACGCCCAGTCGGTGACGCCGCTGGTCGCCGAGGCCGCGCGCACCGCCCTGGCGGTCGGCGTCCGCGACGTGCGCAACCAGGGCGTGCTGCTGCGCGGGGTCAACACCACCCCGGCGGCGCTGCTGGACCTGTGCTTCGCGCTGCAGGGGGAGGCGAACATCCTCCCGTACTACTTCTACCTGTGCGACATGATCCCCAACGCCGAGCACTGGCGGGTCGCGGTGTGGGAGGCCCAGGACCTCCAGCACGCGATCATGGGGTACCTGCCCGGGTACGCCACCCCGCGGCTGATCTGCGACGTGCCCTACGTGGGCAAACGCTGGGTGCACCAGGTCGCCGAGTACGACCGCGAGCTGGGCGTGTCGTACTGGACGAAGAACTACCTCGCGGGCGCCGAGCGGGCCGACCCGGCCGCGGACCTCGACCGCCGCTACCCGTACTACGACCCGATCACGACCCTGCCCGAGCGGGGCCGCGCGTTCTGGCGCGCGCACCCCGACCACCGCGCCTGACCGGCGTCGCGGCGGCCCGCCGTCGTGCCCGGCCAGGCCCGCCCTGATACCGGCAGGCTTGCCTGTTTGTGTGTTCGGGAGTTACCTTGCCCACATGACCCGTCGCCACCGGCACACCTCCCGCGAGCGCGTCCCGCAGGCCGAACGCGCCGAGGCCATGCGCGCGCGGCTGCTCGACGCGACCATCTCCTGCCTGGCCGACCTCGGCTACGGCCGCATGTCGACCAACCACATCGTCCGCCGCGCGCACGTCTCCCGCGGCGCGCTGGCCCACCACTTCCCCACCAAGGCCGACCTGCTCAACGCCGCGGCGCAGCGGCTCATCGAGGGCAGGGCCACCGACTTCCGCGAGCGGTTCGGCGCGATCGCCGTCGAGCGGCGCACCACCGCGGAGGCGCTGGCGGTGCTGTGGTCGTTCTACGACGACACCGGCGGCGTGGCGATGCTGGAGCTGATGGTCGCCGCCCGGCACAACCGGGAGCTGCGCGAGGTGCTCGGCGACATGCCCGACCGGGTGGCCGAGCTGGGCATGTCGGTCTTCGCCGAGTTCTTCCCCGACCTGGCCGCGCTGCCGTTCATCGATGAGGCGCTGCGCTCGATCCACGCCCTCTACACCGGCCTCGCCCTCAACGCCCTCGCCGACGGCGACCCGCGCGGGCGCGGCGCGGAGGTCCGCGCCTTCCTCAAGATCCTCATCGCCCGGGTCCTGGCCGCCACGCCGACACCCACGCCCACGGCCGCGCTCGCCGAGACCTGACCCGCCCGTCCCCACCGTCCCCGCCCGGAGGTCCCCGCATGTCCCGCGCCCAGTCCCCACGCGCCCGCCGCATCCACTTCGAGTACGGCGCCGGGTCCCTCGACCGGCACTACGTCGACGGCGACCTGGTGATGAGCCACGTCGTCGCGGTGCTCTCGGCGATGTTCCCCGAGGGCGAGGACTTCTTCGTCCGCTCGGTGCGCCGCTTCGCCGACCAGGTGGCCGACCCGCACCTGCGCGCCCAGGTCGCCGGGTTCATCGGCCAGGAGGTCACCCACGGCCGCGAGCACCGCGCCCTCAACGAGCGCCTGGCGCGGATGGGCTACCCGACCCGCCGGGTGGACCGCATGGTCCGCCGCGCGCTGCGGATGTACGAGAAGCGCCTGTCGCCGCTGTCGTGCTTGGGCGTCACCGCCGCCCTGGAGCACTACACCGCGGCGCTCGCCGAGACCCTGCTCGCCGACGAGCGCGCCCAAGCCCTGCTCGGGACCTCCGAGGTCCGCTCGATGCTGCTGTGGCACGCCTTCGAGGAGGCCGAGCACAAGGCCGTCGCCTTCGACGTCTACCGGGCCGCGGGCGGCAGCGAGCGCAGGCGGATCTGGACGATGCGGTGGGTGACCTTCGCGTTCATCGTCGGCGTCGTCGGGCACACCGTCGCGTCCCTGCTCGGCGACCGCGCGACCTACCGCCCGGCGCGGCTGGCCCGCAGCGTGGCCGCGCTGCGGCACTCGCCGTTCCTCAGCCGCGAGGTCGTGCGCCGCATCAGCGCGTACAACAAGCCCGGGTTCCACCCCGACGACAATGACAACACCGCCCTGCTCGACCGGTGGACGCCCGAGCTGTTCGGCGAGAACGGGCGGCTGGCGCACAACCTGCGCTGAGCGCCCCATCCGGCCCGGGCAGGCACGCGTGGGCGGATCGGGTGATCCCACGCGCGCTCGTCATGCGCGAGACTCACGACCACGCGCCGCTGACCCGGCGGCCCGGAGCCAAGGAGTTTCGGCGTGCTCATCCGCACAAGACGGGCGCTCGCGGCCACTCTGGCGGCGGCCACCGCCGTGGCCGTCGGGGTCGCCCCGGCGCAGGCCGCGCCGTCCGCGCCCACCCAGCCCGACGCCACCCGCGTCGCGGACACCACCGACATCGCCGACCGGCTGCGGGCGATCCCCGGCCTGACCGTGGTCTCCGAGTCGGCGACCCCGCCTGCGGGCTACCGGTTCCTGCTGCTGGCTTACACCCAGCCGGTCGACCACCGGCAGCCGGGTGGGCCGAGCTTCCAGCAGCGGTTCCAGCTGCTGCACCGCGACGTGGCCCGGCCGATGATCCTGCACACCACCGGCTACCAGATGCCCGCCAACCCGTTTCGCGCCGAGCCGACGCGGCTGGTCGACGGCAACCAGATCTCGGTGGAGCAGCGGTTCTTCTCCCCGTCGCGGCCCGACCCCGCCGACTGGGACGACCTCGACATCTGGCAGGCCGCGACCGACCACCACCGCATCGTCGCCGCGCTGGAACCGCTGTACCCGGCGAAGTGGATCTCTACTGGAGCCAGCAAGGGCGGCATGACCTCGGTCTACCACCGCCGCTTCTACCCCAACGACGTCGACGGGGTAGTCGCCTATGTCGCCCCGCAGGACCGGGTCAACCCCTTCGACCACGCCTACGACCAGTTCTTCGAGACCGTCGGCACCGACGCCGCGTGCCGGGCGCGGCTGGCCGACGTCCAGCGCGAGGCCCTGCGCCGCCGCCCCGAGATGGTCGCCAAGTACCAGGCCGCCGCCGACGCCGAGGGCTGGACCTTCACCCGGGTGCTCGGCTCCATCGACCGCGCCTACGAGATGACCGTCCTGGACACCGTCTGGGCGTTCTGGCAGTACTCCACCCAGGCCGACTGCGCCACGGTCCCGGCGGCCACCGCCACCAGCGACGACCTCTACGCGTTCATCGACTCCGTCGCCGGGTTCGCCTTCTACAGCGACGCCGGGATCCTGCCCTACGCCCCGTACTACTACCAGGCCGCGACCCAGCTGGGCTGGCCGCAGCCGCGCTTCGAGCACCTGCGCGGCCTGACCCGGTACCCGGGTCTCTACCAGGCGAACTCCAGCCTGCCCCCGGAGCTGCGCGAACACCACGACGCCCGACCCATGCTCGACGTTGACGCCTGGGTGCGGACCCGGTCGGAGCGGATGCTGTTCGTCTACGGCGCCAACGACCCCTGGGGCGCCGAGCGATTCGTCCCGAGCCGCCGCGACTCGGCGACCTTCACCGCCCCCGGCGCCAACCACGGCGCGAACATCACCGCCCTCGACCCCGCCGACCGCGCCGCCGCCACCGCGATGCTGCGCCGCTGGGCCGGGGTCGACACCGCGGCGCTGACCCTGGCGGCCGAGGAAATCACCGCCTTGGACCAGGCTGAACCGCGCGGCATGCGCCGAATCCGGTAACCCCAGTGTGGGGCGCTCCTACCGCTGGGAGCGACCCACACTGCTCACCCACCACAGTGGATCGACGCCGGGACCCACGCCCTACACTCAGCGCCGATGATGCGACGGTACCGATGGCACGTTGCCGTGCTGCTCATGGTGATCCTCCTGCTCGGCGCGTTCCTGGTCGTCACCGAACCGGACCCGCCGCCCGCGCCCGCCCCGCCGACCAACGTGCCCCGGGTGCTGGTCGCGCTGGGCGACAGCACGATCTCCGGCGAGGCCGCGGGCGACTACGTAGACGGCACCGACGGCGCGGACGGCAACTGGTGCCACCGCTCGCGCAACGCCTCCATCCACCACACCGGCCTGCGCGGCATCGAGGAGACGATCAACCTCGCCTGCTCCGGGGCGCCCTCGGCGCAAGTCGGCCTCGGCGACGCCGAGCAGTACACCGAAGGCTCCCAGGCGCAACGGCTGGGCGCGCTGGCCCGGCAGAAGCGGGTGGTGGCGGTCCTGGTGGCCGTGGGCGCCAACGACGACCCCGCGTTCTCCCACGTCCTCGACGGCTGCGTGCAAGCCTGGTTCGACCGGAACAAACCCGGCTGCGCGGCCGCGGTCGGCGGGCAGTGGCAGCAGCGGGTCGACACCATGGTCCCGAAGGCGACCCGGGCGCTGGCCGACATCCGCTCGGTGCTGCGCGACGCGGGCTACCAGCCCACCGACTACCAACTTGTCGTGCAGTCCTATGTGGCGCCGATCAGCCCGAACGTGCGCGCCGAGCTGCGCAACCTCAACGGCTGCCCGTTTCGCGAAGAAGACTTGCACTGGGTGCGCGACGCCGCGGTGCCCGCGATGACCGAAGGGATTCGTCGGGTCGCCCGTGACGCGGGGGCCCGCTTTCTGGATCTGTCGCGGGCCGGGGTTGGACGTGAGGCATGCGCGCGGCAGGATCCTGGGCAGGAGTGGTTCAGCAGGCTCGCGGTGCGCTGGGAGGACCTGCGGGACGAGGCTCGGGCCACGCACGCGTTGCAGGAGTCGTTTCATCCCAATGCCGCCGGGCACGCGCAGTTCGGGCGGTGCTTGGGGGAGTTTCTCGGGACCGCTGATCGGGCCGCGGCGTGTCTGCCTGGGGCTGATGGGAACTTGCATGCTGCTACCAGTGCTGGGCCTTGAGCTTCTGGTGCTTCCCGGGGTTGCTCGATGGGGTGGAGTGGTTTCTTCGGGGCCCCTACGAAGGAAGATCGCCGTGTGAAAGACGGGTGGGATGCCTTCGGCCTCACACGT
>NZ_JBVJIN010000009.1:41365-185425 GCF_055586285.1 Actinokineospora sp. NPDC051303 | reverse complement strand
ACCAGCGGCTCTCCCCGCCGGAACCCGCCGTACGGGCGGCCGATGGGGGCGGCCGGGTGCGCGCCCACAGGACACAGGCGGTCACCAGCGCCAGGCTGGATGCCGCCGCGGGCGACCACCGGGCCAGGAACGCCCATGTCGGGACCAGGCCCACGAGGACCAGTTGCCAACCAATGCCTGCGATCGCCAGCACGAGCAGAGCGAACGCCACCAGCCGGGCCCGCCGTCTGGCTCGAATGCCACGCTCCCCGGCCCGCAACGCGTCGCGCACAACACTCTCGTCCACACTTCGTATTCGTCCCAACACGACACGGCGTAACCGGGCGAACGGTCACCATCCCACCGCTCGTGGCGATAAAGACCCCGGTCAGCTCGGTGCCGACCTGACGATGTGACCGACGGATCGGCCCAATGGGGAAGGCTCCAGCCCGGCGGACGTTGTGCCTGGTATGGACGTCGTGGTGATCGGGGCCGGGCAGGCGGGGCTGTCGAGCGCGTACTTCCTGCGGCGGACCGGGCTGGACTTCGTGGTGCTCGACGCCAACCCCGGGCCCGGTGGGGCGTGGCGGCACCGGTGGCCGTCGCTGCGGTTGGGCAAGGTGCATGGGATTCACCCGCTGCCGGAATCGACCGTGCCCCCGGCCGATCCTGACCGGCCCGCGTCGGAGGTGGTGGCCGAGTACTTCGGCGACTACGAGCGGGCGTTCGACCTGCCGGTGCGGCGGCCGGTGGCGGTGCGGGCGGTCCGCGACAGCGGTGACCGGCTGCTGGTCGAGACCGACAGCGGCACCTGGTCCACCCGGGCGTTGATCAACGCGACCGGGACGTGGGACCGGCCGTTCTGGCCGCACTACCCGGGGCGGTTCGACGGGAGGCAGCTGCACACGGCGAACTACCGGGGGCCGGAAGAGTTCGCCGGGCAGCGGGTAGTGGTCGTGGGCGGTGGGGCGTCCGGCGTGCAGGCGCTGATCGAGATCGCCGAGGTGGCCGCGGCGACCACGTGGGTCACGCGGAGGGCACCGGTCTGGCGGGAAGGTCCGTTCACCCCGGAGCACGGGCGGGCGGCGGTGGCGCGGGTGGCTGACGCGGTGCGGGAAGGCCGGATACCGGCGAGCGTGGTCAGCGTTACCGGGCTGGGTCTTACGCCTGAAGTCATAGAGGCTCGCGGTAAGGGCATCTTGGACCGCTTGCCGATGTTCGACCGGTTGACCCCGACCGGCGTGGCCTGGGACGACGGCCGGACAATCGAGGCCGACGCGATCCTGTGGGCGACCGGCTTCCGGCACGCGCTCGACCACCTCGCCCCGCTGCGGCTGCGCGGCCCCGGCGGCGGCATCGTGATGGACGGCACGCAGGTCGCGGCCGACCCGCGCATCCACCTGGTCGGCTACGGCCCCTCAGCCAGCACGATCGGCGCGACCCGAGCAGGACAGGCCGCGGCGGCGAGCCTCAAGCGACTGCTCAGGTCAGGGGAACGGGACGAGATCGGGGCGCTTCGACGGGCGACCGTCGCCTAACGAGGAGCCGGTAAGCAAACCTCTAGCGACCAACCCGGCCACTCCGGCACCCGGACCCATCGCCCAAGAAGCGGTCGGTAAACAAGCCTCTAGCAACTAACAGGGTCAACGACCGGCCACTTCGGCACCCGACCCATCACCAGCAAGAGGCCGGTAAGCAAGCCTCTAGCGACCAACCAGGCCAAACCAATCCGGAAACTTCGGCACCCGACCCGTCGCCCAACAGGCTGCCGGGAAGCCAGACCTCCGATCTCCCTAAGAAGTCAAGCCGCGACCGTCTCGTTTGAGGGAGGGAACGCCCGGTGTTGATCAAAGGTGGTGCGGTTTTGCAGGCAGAAGTAGAGCTGTCCGAGCATCTTGTTGAACAGGTGTCGCAGGGCGGCGGGGTGGCGTGCGCCGAGTTCGCGGCGGTGGCGGTAGTGGGCTTTGGCGGGTTCGCAGTGGGTGGTGGCGGCGAAGGCCCAGAGCCAGCCGACTGCGGCCAGGCGGTCGTTCTTGACGCGGCGGAAGGTGATGGAGATCGAGCGTCCGGAGGCGCGGGTGACCGGCGCGGATCCGGCGTAGGCCTTGAGGGCTCGGGCGTCGGTGAACCGGGCGCGGTCGTCGCCGATCTCGGCGAGCACGCGGGCGCCGGTGGAGTCCCCGAGTCCGGGGAAGCTGGTGATGATGGCGTGGTCGGGGTGCTGGCGGAAGGCCTCGGCGGTGGCTTGTTCGAGTTCGTCGGTGCTGGTGCAGGCCGCGTCGAGCATGGCCAGCAGCGCGAGGGCCTGGTGGCCGAAGGCGTCCTCGACCAGGGTGGGCTGGCGCAGCTGCGGTTGACGAAGGCGGTCTTTGATCTCGGTGGCGAGTCGCTCGACGGAGCGGACGCGCCCGGCCTTGCGCAGCGCGGTGGCGATGCGGGTCTTGGTCAGCTTGGCCGCGGTGGCCGGGGTGGGGGCGATCGCGAGGACCGCGCGGGCCTCGCGGGTGGCGATGGCCGCGGAGGAACCGGTCCCGAAGGCGGCCAGGAAGGTCGGGTAGTACTCGCGCAGCACCGAGCGCAGCTCGTTGGCGACGCGGGTGCGGCGCCAGATCGCGTCCTGCTGGGCCCTGGCCAGCACGGCGACGGCTTGGGCCCGGTCGCTGTCGGCCGGGATGCGCCGGTGGACGTGGGCGTCGACGCGCAGGATGTTCGCCAGCGTCATCGCGTCGGCGTGGTCGGACTTGGTGCGGGCGACGGAGTGCCGTTCGCGGTAGCGGGCGACGGCCATCGGGTTGATCGCATAGATCGGGCGCCCGGTGGCGCGCAGGGCCGCGACCAGGAGGCCGCGAGGGGTCTCGATCGCGACCGGGATCGGGGCCTCGGCGGTGTCGCCGAGCTCGGCCAGCAGGCTGGTCAGCTCGGCGAACCCCTCGATGTCCTCGTTGATCCGTTTCTTCGCCACCAGCGTGCCCTCGGCGTCGATCACGGCCAGGTCGTGGTGCCCTTCGGCCCAGTCGATCCCGCAGAACAACTTCACCCGCTCAACCTCCATCTTTGCCTGTTTGTGCTGGTCAGAGACCCAGCGAGAACGCGCAGCGCCCTAATTACGAGGCTCGATGGCCTTCCCTCCGATGAGCTGTTCGCGATCTCAGCGACCCGCGTGCCGCCTGTCTTCGCTCAGAGCTCTCGGCTCCCGGTTCACGAGACGTCATCCACGCGGGCTGGCTCAAACCACGAGCAACCTGCCAACACCACCGCGGCGGGCGAGCCCGCGACACGCGAGCCCACCCGCCGGGTTCCGTCACAGCGCCGCCCACGGTCTGGCTTCAGGCCTCGCGGGCCTGGAGGTATGCAGGGGTCGACACCGTGGCGAGGTCGACGGAGATCGTTCGTCGTCGCGCCGCCCTCGGTCTTGCATGAGGCCTCACAGGCCACGAGGTGCTCAGGGGTCGACGCGACGACGAACAACCGAACGATCGGAAACCGCCACCGGGTCAGCCTTGATAGAGGCCTCGATGAGCCCAGGGGGACATAGACCTCGGCGGCGGGCAACCAACCACTCAGCAGTAATTAGAGGCCTCGATGAGCCCAGGGGGACATAGACCTCGGCGGCGGGCAACCAACCACTCAGCAGTAATTAGGTGTGGCCCCCACGACCACTCACATCAGGCGAACGGAACCAGATCTGGCCGCTTGGGCGCGCGACCGTCGCCTGAGGAGCGGCCGGTGAGCCTGCGGCCGATCCACGGACCGAGGTGGATCCTGGCCCACCGCACGTCCGCGCGGGCGCGGGCGCGCCAGGCCAGGACCGGCGTGGGCACGGGCGCGGCCCAGTCGAACGTCGCGGGCAGGCCCAGGGCCTGGGCGGTGGCCTCGGCGACCCGGCGGTGGCCCTCGGCGTTGAGGTGGATGCGGTCCTCCGCCCACAGCGCGGGCGAGTCGAACACGCGGGACGAGAACAGGTCGACCACGATCGCGTCGTGCCGCGCGGCCAGGTCGTCCACCAGGTCCAGCAGGCGGGTGATGCGCGGCAGCAGGCGCGCGCTGCCGCGCATCCGCCGGGTCGGGTCGATCACGCGGAACAGCACGAGGCGCCCGGCCGCCGCGGCCAGGGTGTCGGCGGCGTGGGTGACGTGGCGGGTGATGGCGTCCATGTCGCAGCCGGGGCGCAGGACGTCGTTCATGCCGCCCGCGAAGGTGACCAGGTCGGGGCGCATGGCGGCGGCCGGGTCGACCTGCTCGGCCACGATCTGGCGGACCAGTTTGCCGCGCACGGCCAGGTTCGCGTAGCGGAAACCGGGGGCGCGCTCGGCGAGGCGGGCGGCGACGAGATCGGCCCAGCCGCGGCAGGTGCCGTCGGGCAGGTTGTCGGACATGCCCTCGGTGAACGAGTCGCCCAGGGCGACGAGGCTGGTGTAAGCGGTCATCTCGGCCGCCATGCTAGCTAGTGCCGAGGGCGGAAACGCTCACCGCGTTCGACCCGCCTGCCACGGCACACGTTTTCGGCCACTGCACTAGCGACTTTCGTTGCGCCCGCCACCACCCGAATGATGCCGATTCGGCCCGGTGGCCGCCGTCGGTAGGTAGCGTGCGGACCGTGAAGGAGCCACTGTGGCGCACGCGGCGCGAGGGGTTCTTCTACCTGCTGCCGATCGCCATCGTGTTCGGCGTCCATGTGCTGGTCGTGGTCGCCGAGCAGTCGCCCGTGACCAGGTTCGAACTGGTCGACCTGGCCGCCTCGCTGGCGCTGACCGTGCTGATGGTGCTGCGCAAGCGCTATCCGGTGACCCTGATGGCCGCGGCTATCGCGATCAGCGCGGGCTACCTGCTGCTGATGACCTACGGCACCGGCGAGTGGCACCCGGGGTTCAAGGACATCGACCCGTGGATGCCGCTGGCCGCGACCGTGCTGGCCTACAGCGTCATGGTCTACGCGGGCCCGATCACCGGCCCGGTGCTGGTGGGCGTGCTGACGGTGATCATCGCGCGGCCGTGGCGCACCTCGACGGACCTGGTGCTGGGCACCCTGCTGATGATCGTCATGCCCGCCCTGATCGGGCTCTACGTCCGCGCCCACCGGCGCCTGGTCCAGGCCCTCACCGACCGGGCGGAACGGGCCGAACGCGAGCAGCATCTGCTGGCCGAGCAGGCGCGCGCCGACGAGCGCGTGCGGCTCGCCGAGGAGATGCACGACGTCGTCACGCACCGGGTGAGCCTGATGGTGCTGCACGCGGGCGCGCTGGGGGTGACCGCGCCGGACGAGCACACCCGCACCGCCGCCGAGGGGCTGCGCGCGGCGGGCTGCGAGGCGCTGAACGAGTTGCGTGAGCTGGTCGGCGTCCTGCGCAACGACCCGGACGGGCCCGAGCCGCGCACGGCCGCCGCCGACCCGGCCGCCGTGCCCGACCTGAGCACGCTGGTCGCGGAGTCCGAGTCGGTCGGGGTGCCGGTGGAACTGGTGCAAGACGGCAACCCGGCGCTTACCTCGCCCGCGGTAGGCCGCACCGCGTACCGGGTAGTGCAAGAGTCGCTGACGAACATCCGCAAGCACGCGCCGGGCGCGCCGACGAAGGTCCACGTCCGCTACGGCGGCGACCGCGTCCGGCTCACGATCCGCAACGACCGTGCCACCGGGACAGTCGACAGCGGCCTGTCCAGCACCGGTTCCGGGGTGGGTTTGGTCGGCCTGCGGCAGCGGGTGGAACTGGTCGGGGGCACCCTGTCGGCGGGTCCCCGCGCGGGCGGCGGCTTCGAGGTGGACGCCGTGCTGCCCGCCTATGTCCCCACTCCCGAGAGCGTCTAGACCGTGATCCGGGTCGTCGTGGTGGACGACGAGCCGATGGTGTGCGCGCACCTACGCGCGATCCTCGGCTCCGCGAACGATCTGGAGGTCGTGGACCAGGCCCACGACGGGGCGGCGGCGGTGGAGGCGGTCGTGCGCCACCGGCCGCACGTGGTGCTGATGGACCTGCGGATGCCCGGGGTCGACGGGCTGACCGCGATCGAGCGGATCCGCAAGCTGCCCGACCCGCCCGCCGTGGTCGCGCTGACCACCTTCGACGCCGACCAGTACGTCATCCGGGCGCTGCGCGCGGGGGCGGCGGGCTTCCTGGTCAAGACGACCCCGCCGGAAGACCTGATCGGCCTGGTCAGGGTGGCCGCGGACGGCCACACGGTGCTCTCCCCCGCCGCGACCCGCAGGCTGGTCGCCGCCCAAGCCGGGGAGCAGGCGACCCGGGACCGGGCGCTGCACCGGGTGCGGGGGCTGACCGAGCGGGAGACCGAGGTGCTCAGCGGGCTCGGCGAGGGCCTGTCCAACGCCCAGATCGCGCAGCGGCTGTCGCTGAGCGAGGCGACGGTCAAGAGCTATGTCTCCCGGATGCTCGTGAAGCTGGACTGCGCCAACCGGACGCAGGCGGGGTTGCTCGCCTACCACGCGGGGTTAGTCACCCGCTGAGTGGACCTGTTAGCGCACTGTGATTCCGGCTAGGTTTGCCCGGCATGAAGCGACCCCTCATCCTCGCCCTCGCCGTGCTCGGTTTTCTCCCGGCGCCCGCTAACGCCACCCCGGTAGAGCTGACCTGGCACCTGTCGCCCACCGCTTCCGACGCCCGACTACGCGGTCTGTCGGCGGTAAGCCACCGGGTCGCGTGGGCGAGCGGCAGCCGGGGAACGGTGCTGCGCACTGTGGACAGCGGAAAGTCCTGGCAGCGGTCCTCACCACCGGGAACAGCGGCACTGGAGTTACGCGACATCGAGGCGTTCAACGCGGACAGCGCTGTCGCGCTGAGCATCGGGCCGGGCGAGCGGTCGCGGATCTTCCGCACCGACGACGGCGGCGCGACCTGGGCGGAGACCTTCCGCAACACCGAGGAGACCGCGTTCTACGACTGTCTGGCGTTCTTCGACCACAAACACGGCCTGGCCGTGAGCGACCCCGTCGACGGCCGGTTCCGGGTGCTGACCACCGACGACGGCGGCCGGTCGTGGTCGGCCGTGCCCGGCGACCGGATGCCCGCGGCGCTCGACGGCGAGTTCGCGTTCGCCGCGAGCGGCCAGTGCCTGACCGTCGCGGGCGGTCGGGACGCGTGGATCGCCACCGGCGGCGGCGCGCGGGCGCGCGTGCTGCGCTCGGGGGACCGTGGGCGGAGTTGGACCGTCGCCGACACCGTCCTGGCCAGTGGCCCGAGCGCGGGTGTGTTCGCCACCGCGTTCCGCGACCCCCGGCGCGGCATCGCGGTCGGCGGCGACTTCGCCGCGCCCGACACCGGAACCGACGCGCTGGGTGTCACCACCGACGGCGGACAGACCTGGCAGCGGCCTGACAGCGCCCCACGCGGCTACCGCTCCGGCGTCGCCTGGCGCCCGCACGCGCCCGCCAGCGCCCTCGCCGTGGGCCCGACCGGCAGCGACGTCACCGTCGACGGCGGCCGGAACTGGCGCCCGTTCGACGCGGGCAGCTTCGACACGGTCGACTGCGCCCGCGACGGGGCGTGCTGGGCCGCGGGCGAGAAGGGCCGTGTCGCCACGCTCGGGCTCACCCGTTAGACGTTTCCCGGAAAGCACGGTGGTGTTTTGGGCAGTCTCGCGGGGAGATCGGCGACAGACTGGGGCCGACACCGCGTTCTCTGGGAGGGGCCCGAATGACCGTCGAAGTCCTGCGCACCGGTAAGCACTCGTTCGTCGCCTGCAACGACCGGGGCGCGGAGGTCCGACTCGGCCGGGTCGGGCAAGAGGGCACGTTCAGCCCTGTCGAACTGCTCTTGGCCGCCGCGGCCGGGTGTGTCGCGATCACCGCGGAGGAGTTGGTGCTGCGCCGGATCGGGGAAGGCGCGCGCTTTCAGGTGGCGGCGACCGACGTGCGGCTGCCGGGGGAACACGAACTCGACGGCGTGCGGATCGACCTCGACCTGGACCTGTCCGGCCTGGACGAGGCGGGCCGGGCGGAGTTGCTGGCGGTGGTGAACCGGGCCGTGGACGCGCTGTGCACGGTGACGCGGACGCTGAAGAGGTCGACGGCCGTGCAACTGGCGCCGCCCAAGCTCCCTAGCCAGTGACCACGGCGACGACCGTGCTGCCCGCCGGGAAGTCGGTGTGGAAGATGCCGTAGAGCATCTTGGCGACATAGATCCGCTCGACGGGCACGCCGTGGCGGGCGGTGAAGTCGTCGGCAAACGCTTGCAGCTCCGGCGGCGTCTTGGCGTAGCCGCCGAAGTGGAAGCGGGTGTCAAGAGACCAACGGTCAGCCGTGCCTGCGAGGTCTCGCACTTCGGCGCGCAAGAAGTCGCCTCTGAGCACCGAGAAGCCAAGAGCCCACTGGTGCGGACGCAGCCCGGTGGCCAGTCCGGCGAGCGTGGCCCCGGTGCCGCACGGGCAGCAGATGACGTCGAAGTCCTCGGTTATCTCGGCCACGATCTCCCGGCAGCCGAGGACAGCGAGGGCGTTGCTCCCGCCTTCCGGTAAGAGGTAATACTCGCCCCAGCGTTCGCGGAGAGCGGCAAGAACATCCGCGTCCCTCTTACGGCGGTAGGTGGCGCGGTCCAGGTAGGTCAGCGTCATCCCCCGGCTCACCGCGAAGGCAAGGCTGTCGTTGAGCGGCAGGTGTTCCTCACCGCGGATGACACCGATGGTCCGGAAGCCGTAGTGGTGCCCGGCCGCCGCCGTGGCCCGGATGTGGTTGGAGTACGCGCCGCCGAAGGTCAGGACCGTTCCCGCCGCCCGGGCGGGCGCGAGGTTGTGCGCGAGCTTGCGCCACTTGTTCCCCGGGATCTCCGGGTGAATCAGGTCGTCGCGCTTGAGCAGCAGCCGAAACGCCAACCGCTCGTCGACCACCTCGACAAGCGGCGACGGCAGGCGCGGGCGCATGACCGCCGATGGTAGAGATCCCGCATGACGAAGAACTCGCACTGCGGCTTCTGCGGCGCGGCCTACCCCGCGGGCCTGCCCTGGCCCCGGCGGTGCGCGGCCTGCGGCCAGACAACCTACCTGAACCCGCTGCCGGTCGCGGTGCTGTTGGCGCCGGTGGACGAGGGCCTGCTGGTCGTGCGGCGCGACATCGAGCCGCGGCGGGGCGAACTCGCGCTGCCCGGCGGGTTCATCGACCTGGGCGAGACCTGGCAGGAGGCGGCGGCACGCGAACTGCGCGAAGAGGCGGGCGCCGTGGTGGACCCGGCCGAGGTGACGTTGTTCGACGCCGCGAGCGCGGACGGGGTCCTGCTGGTGTTCGGTTTGGCCCCGCGCGTGGCGCTGGCGGCGCTGCCGCCGTCCGCGCCGACCGCCGAGACCAGCGGCTGGGAGGTCGTCACCGGGCCCGTCGAGCTGGCGTTTCCCCTGCACACGGCTGCGGCCGAGCGGTTTTTCACCACCAAAGTGGGCGCTTCGGCCGGGCGGAGCCTCCGCCGAAGGTAGGACCGGGACTTCATGCCCGAGCATGACGTCTTACCCGGGCCGGAGCACTAGCGTTGAACTCGGCACCAAGGGGGGATCACGGGGGGAGACCCACCGAGAGTGGAGATCTGGGGGGAGATCCACTGGGGGGATCTGGGGGTGATAGCCCCCGCCGGGCCCGGCCCGGCGGGGGCTACCCTCGTCCGGTGACGATCCCGGTCCTGGTGGTCGCCGGTTTCCTCGGCTCCGGGAAGACCACCCTGCTCAACCACCTGCTGCGCGCCACGACCGGTCTGCGGATCGGCGTGGTGGTCAACGACTTCGGTCGGGTCAACATCGACGCGATGACCGTCGCGGCCCAGGTCGACTCCATGGTCACCCTCGGCAACGGCTGCCTGTGCTGCGCGGTCGACGTCGCCGACCTCGACGCCATGCTGGACCGGCTGGCCAAGCCGGACGGCCCGGTCGACGTCATCGTCGTGGAGGCGAGCGGGCTGGCCGAGCCGCCCGCGATGGTGCGGCTGGTGCTCGGCAGCGAGAACCCGCACGTCACCTACGGCGGCTTGGTCGAGGTGGTCGACGCCGCCGAGTTCGACGCCACCCGGGAACGCCACCCGCAACTCGACAAGCACCTGCGCTACGCCGACCTGGTGCTGCTCAACAAGGTCGACCGCGTCGACCCCGCCACCCGCGACCGCCTGCTCACCCTCGTCCGCGACCTGTCCGACGGCGTCCCGGTCGTCCCCACCGAGCACGGCCGCGTCGACCCGGACCTGCTGTTCGACCCGGTGGACCGGCCGGACCCGGTGGCACGGCAACTGTCGTTCGAGGACCTGATCGAGCACGAGCAGCACGTCCACGCGGGCTACGAGAGCGTCGAGTTCAGCAGCGACCAGCCGATGAACCCGCACCGGTTCATGCGCTTCCTCACCGACCGCCCGGCGGGCCTCTACCGGATGAAGGGCTTCGCCCACTTCGGCGTCCCTGGCCACGAAGACCCGTTCCACCTGCACACAGTCGGCGCCCACCTCAGCCTCACCCTCGCCCCCGACGCTCCCCGCCGCACCCAACTGGTGATGATCGGCGCGGCCCTGGACGCCACGGCCATCACCACCGCCCTCACCGCCGCCGTCGAACCGGACCCGGCCTCGGTGGACCCCCTGGACATGCTCTCGGTGACCCGCTACCTACCGCGCTAACCGGGCATGCAGGTGCATGTCGTGCCAGCCATCGGTATGCATTGCCCGTTGTCGCTCGGTTCCCTCATAGACATAGCCCGCCTTACCGGCGACCCGGCAAGAGGCCGTGTTCCGCGTCGAGTGCGCCAGGGTCATCCGGTGGAAGCCCACGTGGTCGAACATCCACGCGGTCACGGCGGTCAACACCCTCGGCGCGACCCCGAGCCCTCGGGCGGCGGGCACGACCCAGTAGGCGGCCTCACCGGACCCCTCGGCGAGGTCCAGCATCCGGAACCCGACCCGGCCCACCAGCCGATCGTCACGGGTGACGGCCCAGCCAGCCGCGGTCTCGCCCGACCACCGGGCGGGCCAGGAACAGACCCAGCGCAGCGCCTCATCCTCGGTCATGGACCGCAGGTGCCAACGCTGGATGCCCGGGTCCTGGTAGGCCGCGACAACCGCGGGGGCGTCCGAGGGCTCCCAGGGGCGCACGACCAACTCGTCCACCGTGAAGGTGGGCTGCTCGTGTTGGCGCAGACCGCCCGCCGGGATGATCGGGGGAATCAGATCAGGCATGCCTCCATGATGCGAACGGGTGTGCCAAGAAATCGCCCCAGTACGTAGGGTGTCGGTGAATCCCACACCGACAAGGGGGCGGCATGGTCGAGACCGTTGCGGAAGTCCGGCACCGACTGCCCGCGCGCAAACTCTTCGCCGCGTCGGTCGGCAACGCCCTGGAATGGTTCGACTGGACGATTTACGCCACGTTCAGCATCTACTTCGCCACCGCGTTCTTCCCGGCGGGCAACGACACCCTGGCCCAGATCAACACCTTCGCCACGTACGCGCTGGCGTTCTTCTTCCGGCCGCTCGGCGGGGTCCTGCTGGGCCGCTTCGCCGACGTGCGGGGGCGAAGACCGGCGATGCTGCTGACCATCGTGCTGATGGCGGCAGGCTCGGTCCTGATCGGGGTGCTGCCGACCTTCGAGCAGGTGGGCTGGCTGGCGCCGATCCTGCTGCTGGTCGCCCGCATCGGGCAGGGGCTGTCGTTGGGCGGCGAAGTGTCCAACGCGTCGGCTTACCTGGGCGAGATAGCGCCGCCCGAGCGCCGGGGAAGGTACTCGTCGTTCTTCTACATCTCGACCGGTTCCGCGGTGCTGGTCGCGTTCGGGCTGGGGTTCGTGCTGGCCCGGGTGCTGAGCAAGGCGGACATGGCCGCGTACGGCTGGCGCATCCCGTTCCTGCTGGGCGGGGCGCTGGGGCTGGTCGGGCTATGGGTGCGGCGCGGCCTCACGGAGACCGAACTGTTCGAGGAGCGCAAAGCCACCGCCCGCAAGGTCTCCCGCCCGCTGCTGACGACGCTGCGGAAACACCCGCGCGCGGTGGGGCAACTCGTCGGCTTCACCATGCTGTCGACGCTGTCTTATTACACGTTCTTCAGCGCTCTTACCCCGTTCGCGGTGAAGACTCGTGGGGCTGATGACGTGGACGTTTTCTTGGCTCTGTCCATCGCGACGGCGGTGTTCATCGTGTTGCAGTATCCGATGGGGGCGCTCGCCGACCGGTTTGGGCGCAAGCCGCAACTGCTGGTGTGGTCGGCGGCCACGGCGGCGCTGATCGTTCCACTGTCCACTTTGGTCCGGCCTGGGCTGGGCAACTTGGTCGTGGCGTTTACTGTGGGGTTGGCGCTGTATACGGCCATGACGGCTGTCGCGCCCGCGTTGATGAGCGAGTTGTTTCCCACTGAGCTGCGTGCTTTGGGGATTGGGGCCTGGTACAACCTGACCGTCGCGGTCTTCGGCGGCACGGCCCCGCTGGTGGTCAGCGCCTTGGCGGGGGCGGGGGCGGAAACCGCCTTCTTCTACTACGTCGCTGGTGCTGCCGTGGTGTCCTTCCTGGTCATCCTGACTCTTCCGGAGACTGCGGGAGGGGAGTTGGCTTGAGGTCTGCTCTGGTCTGCTCGATGCGGTGGGTTCCTGGGGTGGCTGGGTTGGTGGGGTTGCTCGATGGGGTGGAGTGGTTTCTTTGGGGCCCCTACGAAGGAAGATCCCGTCGTGGGAAAGACGGGTGGGGAGCCTTCGGCCCCACGACCACAGCCAGTTTAGGGATCTTCCTTCACCCCCAAAGAAACCACTCCACCCCATCGAGCACCGGGCGAGCCTAGGTGCGGCTTCGTGGGGGGTGGGTTCGCTGCTTGTTCTCCCTCTCCGGGGACCTTGCATATGCCGGTGCGGCGGGCAGGAGTGGTGGTCGGCCCCGGGGCCGGACTGGTGAAGGCGCGGTGCGGAAGTAGAAGGACGTGGCCGCGCCGAGCGCTACCGGGAGTGGTGGGCCAGGGACTGGTACAGCTCCAGGTGTCGGGCCGCCGCTGCTGTCCAGGTGTAGTGGGCGGCCAGTGTCTTGCCGGGTTCTGGTGAGCCTGGGCTGTCCAATGCGTCCGCGATGGCCGCGCCCAGTTCGGTTGGGGTGGAGCCGAAGCGGGCGACGGCGCCGAAGACTTCCCGTAGTACCGGTAAGTCGCTTGCTACCAGGGGTACCCCGGCTGCCAGGGCTTCCATTGCCGCCAGGCCGAAGCCCTCCTTGGTGGAGGGGAACGCGAACACGTCCGCCGCCGCGACCAGTGACGGTAGTGCGTCGTCGGCTACCGGGCCCAGCACTTCCGGGCGCACAGCCAGTTCGTCGGCTCTGCGTTGCCAGTCTTGGCGGTAGTCGCGGTAGTCGAACAGTGTTTCGCCGCCTGCGATGACCAGGCGGATGTCTGGGCGGTTGAGGGTGGCGAAAGCTTCCAGCAGGGTGATCGAACCCTTGCGTGGCTCTATACCGCCTACCGACAGCACATAGCGGCCCAACCGGGAACGCCACGCCTCTCTTGCGGCAAGACCGGAAGGACCGGCCGCGTCAGCGAACCGGCTTGCCGCGACGCCGTTAGGGATGACGGTTGCCTCTATGCCCCAGCCCGTCCGCAGCTCGTCGGCGACCGCAGCCGAGACGCAGACATGGGCGAACGGCTCGACGATGGCGCGTTCGTGGCAGGCCGCCAGTTCGGGAGTGGTGAAGTGGTCTATGTGGTGCACGGTCCGCACGCAGCGGGTGACGGCGTTGGCGCTGATGCAGTCCTGGGCGTGCACGATGTCGTAACCCGCCGGGTCGAACGCCTGGCGCAGCACGGAGATCGACCGCAGGATGCGCGGACCGACGCCCTCTTCCGGCACGTCGGGAAACGGCACGATCTTCAGTCGGACACGCTTGTCCACGGCGCGGTAAAAGCCGTCGTCCCCGCCCCGGCCGAGTGTCCAGACAGTGACCTCTTGCCCGGTTGCGGCTAACGCCTCGGCGAGAGCGAGGGTGTGGACGACGCCGCCGCGTGGCTTGGACGAGTAGGTGAGCAGCGCGATCTTCACCCGTACGCCTCGGGTTTGCGCTCGGTCAGGTGGTTGAGGACCCGCCGGGCGGTCGCGATCTCGGCCCGCACGTCGATCTCGGCGACCGCGATGCCCGCCTTCGACCAGGTGCGCGCCAGAATGTCGCCACCCGGGCCGACGACCTTGGCCTGGCCGAGGAAGCGCATCCCGCCCAGCGCCCCGGTCTGGTTGGACGACGCCAGCACGACCTGGTTCTCCGCGGCGCGCGCCTGGTCATAGAGGTCGAACAGCCGCGACTGCCGGTCCTGGGCCATGCGGGGCGCGCGGTTGGTGATGCTCGTCGGCCACGCGGACAGGCTGGCGATCACCTCGGCGCCGTCCAGCGCCAGGGCGCGGGAGGACTCGGGGAAGGTCTTGTCGTAGTCGATGAGCATCCCCAGCCGCCCGACCGGGGTGTCGAACGCGGCGAACCGCTCCCCCGGCGAGTACGCGATCGACTCGCCCACGGGCTGGTGCACCTTGCGGTGCAGGCCGAGCACGCCGTCCCCGGTGACGCACAGCGCGCTGTTGTAGCGCCGGTCGCCGTCGGCCTCGCAGAACCCGAAGCACACCACCATCTCGGCGGCGAGCGCGGCGACCTTGCGCACGTGCGGGTCGTCCACCGGCAGCGCGGGCGGCAGCGACTCGGGGTCGGGGTGGCGCAGGTCGGCGAGGTAGCCGCCGAGCGCGGCGTCCGGCAACACCAGCAGCGCCACCCCGGACCGGCGGGCGTGGTCGATGAGCGTGGCGACACGCTGGAGGTCGAACTCAAGGTCACGTCCGAAGTGCGCGGCGACCGCGCCGATGCGGATCATGCGGCTAACCTGCCACGACGGCCGGATCGCCGAGCACCGGGTAGGCCCGCGGCTGCCGATCGCGCAGATGGCCCATCGAGCGCCGCGCGGTCTCCAGGGCCGCACGGACGTCGAGTTCGGCCACCGCCATGCCCTCGACGACCCCGGTGTCAGCCAAAACGTCGCCGCCCGGGTCGACCACCTTGGCGCTGGCCACGAACCGCAGCGACCCGAACGTGCCCGACTGGTTCGCCGAGAGCCACACGATCTGGTTCTCCAGCGCCCGCGCCCGGTCGAACAGGTCGAACCGGCGCTTCCACCGGTCCTTGGTCAGGTCCGGCTCCGGGTTAGTCGCGCTGCCCGGCCACGCGGAGACGCACACGACGATCTCCGCGCCGTCCAGCGCCAGCGCCCGCGCCGACTCGGGGAACGCCTTGTCGTAGCAGATCATCATGCCCAGCCTGCCGACCGGCGTGTCGAACGCGGCGAAGCCTTCTCCCGCGCCGTAGGTGGCGTCCTCGTTGAGCGGGCGGTGCACCTTGCGGTGGTTGCCCAGCACGCCGTCGCCAGTCACGCACACGACACTGTTGTACCGGTTGTCGCCGCCGTCCTCGCAGTACCCCGCCGCGACCACCATGTCCCCAGCGATCGCGCACAGCCGCCGGATCTCCGGCCCGTCCACCCGAAGCGCGGGCGGAGCGCCCGCCGTGCCGTCAAGAGACAGCAGGTAGCCGCCCAACGCCGCCTCGGGCAAGGCAAGCAGGCGCACACCGTCCGCGCGGGCCGTGCGGACCCAGTGCTCCACGCGGTCGAAGTCCGCCGCCAGGTCCCGGTCGAAGTTCGCCGCGACGGCGGCCATCCGCAGCCCGCTCATGCTTTCCCCATTCCCGTCACCGGGCCCGCGATGGCCTCGGTGGTCTCCCCGTCCGGCCACCGCAGGGCCACACCGCTGCCCGCGGTCAGTTCGCCGCACTCCGCGCTTACCGCGGGACCGGTAAGCGCTGGCGCGCCCGGGTGGTCCGCGGTGAGCATGGCGAAGCCGGGGAAACACGTCAGCCAGTCGCCCATGGTCGCGGCGGCGGGGCGGGGGACGGCGGCGACGTCCAGCACCGCCGCGCATCCGCTGGCCTCGGCCAGCATCCCGAGCGTGCCGACGACGCCCGCCATGGACACGTCCTTGGCCGCGGCCGGTCTGGCCGCGGCGACCGCGCCGAGCAGCGCGCGCAGTTCCGGGCCGGTGCGCGAGGTGGTGGAATCCCACTGTCGGCCCGCGTATCCGGGCCGCCACCGGCCTACCGTGTCGGCGGTAAGCCGGATGCGGTGACCAGGCCGCCCACCGCCGCCCGGTATCGGATAAGAGGTGCGGCCCAACGCGGTTACCGACAACGCGGCAGGCACCCCGAATTGCGTGTGCCCACCGAGTATCGGAACCCCGTACGCCGCGGCCGCCTTGCGCAGTCCACTGAGGACTCGGTGGGCGAACGACGCGTCCCGCGCGCCGACCGCGTCGAGCAGCCCCACCGGCTCGGCGCCCATGGCGGCGAGGTCGTTGAGGTTGACCAGCACCGAGCACCACCCGGCCCACTCGGGGTCGCGCTCGACCATGGCGGGCACGATCGCGTCGCAGGCGGCCACGAGGTCGCTGCCCGGGACCGGGGCGCCGTCGTCGCCGACGAACCCCGCCCCGCCCGGGGCGAGCCCGGCGAGCAGCGCCCCGAGCCTGCGCTTGGTCGCGTCGGCCAGCGCCGCGACCCGCCCGATCGGCCAGCGCATGAGCACGTGGTCGGCCCCGGCGACCGTCGTCGGCCGCACCGACCGCCAGCCGAGCCGGTGGAACAGCCGCTCGTTCACCGCCTGCACGGTGGCGTCGAACCGCAGCGCGCCCGCCCCCTCGGCGTGCGCGCAGGCGGCATTGACCAGAGCGCTCCCGACGCCCGCCGCGCCTTGGCCGGGCCGGACGACCAGCCGTCCGCCGACCCACCAGCCCACGTCCTCGGCCGGGGTCGCGGGCCCGAGCCGGACGCCGCCGACCACCTCGCCCGCCTGGTTTCTGGCGACGAGCACGACAGTGCGCGGGTCCTCGTCGCGCCAGTCGAGGTCATCGTCCGCGAAGAGGCCCTGACTTTCGACAAACACCGCCTTACGCAGCGCACGGTAAACACGCAGCGCGGCCTCATCGGCCGGTTCGACGTGGTGGAAGACCTCCGGCGCCGCCCGCCCGCCGAGCAGCACCTCCCCGAGCGCGGTCATCCGCCCGCCGCCTGGAGCACGCCGCACGCCCCGCAGGCGGCGCAGCCCGCGCCCTGGTCGGCGCCGGTCATCCCGGCCGCGCGCAGCAGCGCGGCGACCCGCTCGGTGACCTCGCGCACCAGCGCGGGCGCCGGCGCTGCTGCCCCGTCGCGCCGGGCGAGGGTGCCCAGCATCGGCCGGAACGGCACCACGAACGGGTAGACCCCGCGCTCGATGAGCCTGCCCGCGCCCGCGACGAGGGCGTCCGGGTCGTCACCAAGGCCGATGAGCAGGTAGGTCGAGACCTTGTTGCGGCCGAAGACCCGCACCGCCTCGTCCCACGCCGCCTCGTACTCGGCCATCGGGACCAGGCCCTTGCTCGGCATCCACCGCGCGCGGACCTCGTCGTCAAGGGACTCGACGTGGATGCCGATGGCGGTCGCGCCCGCCGCGCGCAGTTCGGCGATCACCGACAGGTCCGCTGGCGGCTCGATCTGCACCTGGATCGGCAGCCCCGGCACGGCGTCGAGGACGGCCCGCACGCAGCGGACCAGCGGGCGGGCGCCGCGGTCGGGAGCGGCGGTGGTGCCGGTGGTCATGACCATCTGCCGGATTCCGTCGAGCCGGACCGCGGCCTCGGCGACCTCGGCCAACTGCGCGGGCGTCTTCGCCGCCACGGTCGCGCCACTGGCCAAGGACTCCTCGATAGCGCAGAACCGGCAACGCTGATCCTCGGCATACCGGACACAGGTCTGCACCACCGTTGTCGCCAAGACGTCTCGACCGTGCAAGAGCGCGATCTTGTCGTAAGAGATGCCGTCGGCGGTCTGCAAGTCGTAGAACTTCGGTCTGCGCACCGGTTCGACGCTCAGGCCGAGGTCGACACCGCCCTCGAACACCCGGCCGTCGCGCACGAGGTACGGGCTGTCCGGGTTCAGCGGCAAGGTGGCGTTGGCGCCGTCCAGCACGACGTGGCCGTCGTCGCTGGGGCCAGCGCCTTTGCTGCGGCGGACCGGCGCGTCCATCCGCACCCCGAGCAGGGCGAGGTCGACGCGGGTGGTCAGGGATCGAGACAGAGATCGGGACACGCGGCACTCCCTTCTCCCGCGGTGGACACGGAACGCCCGTGCCCACCGCGGCCCGCGGCTACCACATGTAGGTGGAATTGATGATCGCGCCCTTGCGGGCGTAGTGGATGAGCGCGTCCTGGACGTCCAGCGGGTGGGTCGGGATGACCCCCTCGATCAGGTCCTCCTCGCGCAAACCGTGCAGGGACAGGCCGAAGCGGCAGCAGTAGACCTTGCCGCCCTCCTTGATGAACGTCTTGAGCGAGTCGTTGATGTTGTGCTCGCCGGGGAACGCGGAGTTGCCCGTGGTGGGGAAGCCGCGGGTGGCCATGGCGTTCATCGCGCCGGGGCCGTAGAAGTAGATGGCGGTCTCGAAGCCCTTCCGCAGCGCGCGGGTGGCCTGCAGGATCGCCACGAAGCTCACCGACGACTCGTGCGCGATGCCGTGCACGAGCGTGAAATACGACTGGCCTTCCTCAGCCTGGTAATCGGGGAAGACCTTGGTGCCGCCGTACAGGTTCGAGCCGTCCGGCAGCGAGGGGTGCGGGATCTCGTTGAGGCTCTGCTCTTCGAGTTCGGTCAGCTCACCCATGGAAACTCTCCTCGTGACTAGTCATAGAGCCTGGCGAAGTTGCCGCGGAAAACCGCTTCCGCTAGCTCGCCGTCACCGGTGACGGCGCGCAGTTTGTGGTATTCGCCCGCGAAGTCGCCCCAGGGCTGGTCGCTGGCGAACAGGATTCGGTCGTGCCCTATTCCACGCCGGTCGATCTCGTGCGCCAGCCAGCGCGGAGCGAAACCGATCGACCAGGACAGGTCGGTGTAGACCCGCTTGCCCTCGGCGATCCAGTCGAAAAACCGCGAGCCCGCGAGCTTGAGGTGGCCGCTCATCCCCCCGCCGAAGTGCACGAGGTGAATGTCGACGGCATCGCCGTAGTCCGCCACGAGACCGCCGACCTCATCAATATCGGAGGCAGCGCCCGGAGAGGTGTGCACGTGCACGACTAGTCGATTTTCCGCCGCCACCGCGAAGATCCGGTCCAGCTGCGGGCGGCAGTCCGGGTCGCCGACCCGGCCGCCGAGCAGGAAACTCGTCTTGAGCGCGCGCACCCCGGGCTCGCCAGCCAGGGCGAGCGCCCGCGCGTTGCGCTCGGCGTCGGCGGCCTTGGGCGAGACCCACAGCGCGGCCCGCACCCGGTCGTCTTGACTCGCGGCCTCCACGACCAATTCGTTGAACCCGAATGCGACATCCGGATCGGGCACGCCGTAGTTCGGAATGACCAGCGCGCGTTGCACGCGTTCGGCGTCGAGATCGGCGAGCAATTGCGCCACCGTGCCGCGCGCGCCCAGATCGGGGTTGATCGCGGGGCCGCCGTAGAATGGGTAAGCGGGCAACACACCAAGGTGTCGGTGCGCGTCGGAAACCCAGCCTGCCATGGTCATGATCTCACCTCCCGGCGATGTCGAGACGATTCCCCGCGAAACAACTCGCGGTTTCGTTTGTTTCCGACCGATGACGCGAAAAACGTGAACCGTTATTCAGGCGACCGTGCGCGGCGCGGTCCACTCGGCCGCGCTCGGCCCCGTGCCGCGCGGGGTCCCCGCGATCCAGGGCACCTCGACCGACCGCGCGGGCCCGGCGATGATCCGCGCGGCGAGGTGCTCGGCGTCGGCGGCCACGCCGCAGAACCGGCCCGACCCCCACGTCCACTGCCAGGGCAGGCCGAGGAAGTACAGCCCGGGGAAGGTGGTGACGCCCCGGTGGTGCGCGGGGTAGCCGCGGCCGTCGAACACCGGCACGTCGATCCACCGGTTGTCCCGGCCGAAACCGGTGCACCACACCACCGACGTGACGCCTTCCGCGGCCAAGTCAACCGACGTGGGCCCGTCCTCAGGCGCCCAGACCGGGACATAGCGCGGCTCCTGCGGCGCCACGAGGTCCCGTCCGGCGATGAAGGCGTCGATGGAGTCCTTGATGGACTCCGACACCGCGTCCGCGTTGTCGAGGTTGCGGCGCAGGTCGTCGGCGAACTCGACCACGCCCGCGCGGACGGCTGAGAGCCTGCCGTGCAACCGCATCCCCTGGAGGGCGAACGCGCGCAGGTCGATGTCGCGCCCGCCGCCGCGGCCGGTGACGTAGTGGTTGGCGCGCATCCGCACCGCGTCGGCGTCATCGAACTCGTCGATGGACTTGCGGTAATACCCCATGTCCGCCAACCAGTCCACGACGTCGCGGCCCCGGTACCGGCGGGCCACGCGGGGCGCGCTACCGGTCGCCAGGTGAACCCGCCGTCCGGCGAGGTGCAGGTCTTCCGCGATCTGGCAGCCGGACTGGCCGGTGCCGACGACGAGCACCGCGCCGGGCGGAAGACTTTCCGGATTCCGGTAGTCCGCCGAGTGGATCTGGGTGACGCTGTCGGGCAACCGTTCAGCGACCCGCGGGATCAACGGCACCTGGTAAGGCCCGGTCGCCACCACTACCTGATCGGCGGTAAGCGTGCCACGGGTAGTGGTAAGAGCGAACTTCCCGTCGCCGTTGACCCGCAACCGGGTCACCGCGACCTCCTCCAGCAGCGGCGGGTTGAACGAGGCGGCGTAGTCGCGCAGGTAGTCGACAATCTCGTCGCGCGTCATGAAACCGGACGGATCCCTTCCCGGATAAGGGAATCCAGGCAACTCGCACTGCCAGTTCGGGGTGACCAGGCAGAAGGAGTCCCACCGCCGGTCCCGCCACTCATTGGCGATCCGGCCGCGCTCCAGGACGAGGTGGTCCACTCCGCGCCCGGTCAGACAGTGGCTCATCGCGAGTCCGGCCTGCCCGCCGCCGATCACCACGGCCGACCGGTGCGTGCCGGTCAGGTCGCCGGGCAGACCTCCCTTGGCTACCGCCACAAGCCTGCTCATCGCTGGAACCCCTCGACAAGGACGAGGCCGGAAAGCCCCGTCGCCCTGGCTTTGATCTCCTCGATCTGCGCGAGCGCGCTGCCGCACTCGAAGCCGTACTTCTCCCGCACCCGCCCGGAACCGACCGCCAGCGCGGCGCAACTGCGCTCGACAAACTCCTCGACCGGGTAGCTGCTCCCCGGCTCCAGGTAGTCCGCCACGACCAACGACGGCGAGTAGCACTGCTGCGGCGACCCGTCAGGCCACCGTACGGTGAAGTACATCTCCGGCATAGGGACGAGTACAGCCACCGCTGATGATCGTCGCGTTTCCGCCGGAACACTTGCGGATTACCGGATCCGGCTCATGTGTCGGCCGCGTGACCGAGTCCTGGCGACCACGGGAGCCGCGCCGCCGGGCAACCGACGCGTAAACTCTTGGTATCTCTGCGGCATCCGGTGCTTGGCGAAAGCGTGTCGAGCGGCGAAGATAGAGTGCGCACGGCGCCGCGCGGTCACCCGCCCGACTCGCCGTTCTCATCAGCCAGTCGTCACCGCGTGGTCCGTCGCCGACCTCGATCAGTTCATAGGGAGCCGCCGCGTGGGCTTTTTCGGCCGCCGCAAGAAAACCAGGGACGCACACCGGCTTCTGGACACCCCGCTGGCCCCCGACCCGGCGGGCTACATCCCCGGCGAGCCGGTGCCGGGCGAGATCGCCGTCTACTTCGCCGACGATCCGCGCAAGCTCTACCAGCTCAAACAGTGGCTGCCGGTCTTTGAACTCCTCAACGAGCGCCGTCCGGTGGTGATCATCACCCGGAACCTGGCCTCGGCCGCGGAGCTGTCGCTGGCCACGAGCCTGCCGTGCGTGTTCGCCCCGACGTTCCCCGATCTGGTCGAGCTGTACGCGAGCAGCGACTTCAAGGCCGTGGTCTACGTCAACAACTCGGTGCACAACTTCCACTCGCTCATGCAGCGCCGCGTGGTCCACCTCCACGTCAACCACGGCGAGAGCGACAAAATCTGCATGGTCAGCAACCAGGTCAAGGCCTACGACCAGGTCTTCGTCGCGGGCACGGCCGCCATCCACCGGCACCGGGCCGCGCTGATCGGCTTTGACGAGTCGGCCCTGGTCCCGGTCGGCAGGCCGCAACTGGACCTGCGGCCGGAGCCGGTGCTGCCGCCCAGCGAGCGTCGCACGATCCTCTACGCCCCCACCTGGGAGGGCGAGGACGCGTCGAACAACTACACCTCGGTCGACGTGTTCGGCCCGGAGATCGCCGCCGCCGCGCTCGCCGTGCCGGACGCGCGCGTGATCTACAAACCGCACCCCCGGGTGTCGCTGAGTCCGTTGCCAGGCATGAAAACCGCGCACACCGAGATCGTGCGGCTGGTGGAGTCCGCCGCCGACCGCGACCCGGACGCGGGCCACCAGGTCCTCACCACCGGCGACATCTTGGCCGTGTTCCCGCGCTGCGACCTGATCGTCACCGACGTCTCGTCGGTCGGGCTCGACTTCCTTTACCTGCGCGTGGATAAACCAATGTTCATCGCCGACCGCTACGACGACCGCGACCGGCTGCACGCCAACGCGCCGATCAGCCGGTGCGCCGACATCGTGGACTCCACGACTATCGCCGCGCTCACCGCCACGCTGACCGAGCGACTGGAAAACGACCACCACCGCGACGAACGGGCCGCCACCCGCGAACACTACTTCGGCGACCTCGGTCCCGGCGAGAGCACGACGCGCTTCCTCGCCGCGGTCGACGCCGCGATCGCCCTGCGCGACCGCCAACTCGCCGAGAAGGCACGGTTCGACACCACCACCGGGAGGCTCGCGTGACCGACCAACTCCACGTCGTCATCCTGGCCGCGGGCATGGGCACCCGGTTGGGGATGCCGCGCCCGAAGCCGCTCACCCCGCTTGTCGACGGGCGCTCGATCCTGGCCCAGCAACTGGACAACCTGGCGTCGGTTTTCGGCGACCGGCCGCGGGTGACCATCGTCGTCGGCTTCCAGGCCGAGCAGATCATGGCCGCCGCGCCGGACGCCCGCTTCGTCTACAACGAGCGCTACGAGCACACCAACACCGCGAAAAGCCTGCTCAAAGCCTTGCGCCAGGCCGAATCCGGTGGCGTGCTGTGGCTCAACGGCGACGTCGTGTTCGACCCGCGCCTGCTGCACAAGATCGCACCGGCGATCGCGGCGGACCGCAGCTTCGTGTGCGTGAACACCGCCGCGGTCGGCGAGGAGGAGGTGAAGTACACCGCTTCCATCGACGGACACATCCGCGAGCTGTCAAAATCGGTGTCGGACGGTCTCGGCGAGGCCGTCGGCATCAACTACATCGCGTCTCCTGACCTGGCGACGCTGGTCGAGCACCTCGAACGCTGCTCCGACACCGACTACTTCGAGCGCGGCATCGAATCCGCGATCGGGGCGGCCGGGCTTCGGGTGCTGGCGGCGGACATCTCCGAGTTCTTCGTGGTGGAGGTGGACTTCGCGGGCGACCTTGACCGTGCGAACGTGGAGGTGGGCAAGACCGTCACCCCGGCCGCGTAGCGCCTCGCCAGCCGAGGCCCCACGCCGCGGGGGTCTCGGCGTGTTATGGGCGGCAACAGAGTGTTCGGACCCAGGCCGGTACTCCTGGGGCATCGCGGCTGCGGCCGCGGCACGGTCGGCGGCTATGTGGAGAACTCGCTGGAGTCCTTCCTCGCCGCCGTCGACCTGGGCATCGACTGGGTCGAGGTCGACGTCCGGCGAACCCGCGACGACCACTTGGTGGTGGCGCACAACCCGGCCGACGACGACGGCGTGTTCTACGCCGACGTCACCGGCGCCGAGGCGACCGGCAAGGGCGCGCTGCGGCTCGACACCCTCTTGGCGGCCCTGCCGCCGGGCGTGGGCGTCGACTTCGACGTGAAGACGTCGATGGAGGACGCGACCCGCTCCCGCGCCCGGTCCACCATGGGGCAGTTGGCCCTGGTGGCGAAACGGGAAGCACGCAAGCGGGAGGTGCTGATCAGCTCGTTCGACCCGGGCGCGCTGGACATCGCCCGGGAGCTGGCCCCCGGGGTCCCCCGGGGGCTGCTGACCTGGCTGGACTTCCCCATCGGCCAAGCCGTCGCCGCCGCGGGGCACTTGGACGTCCAGGTGCTCGCGCCGCACTGGGGCTCGCTGCGGCCCAACGAGATCGAGCACCGACCGCTGGAGTACGTCATGGAGACGGTGCACAGCAGCGGCCGGGAGTTCCTGGCCTGGTGCCCGAGCGTGGCCTTCGCCCAGCAGCTGCTGGACGCCGGGGCCGACGCGCTCTGCGTCAACAACGTGCCCAAGGTGCTCGCCGCCCTGCACGCGGAGCCAGCCCGCGGCTAGGCCGGTCCGTCCCAGCGGTCCCCAGGCGCTCGTCGCCTGGGGACCGTCTTGTTTACGTCCCCCGTATGGGTGAAGCCCATGCGCCGGACGCAGCTCACCTGCCGCGTCACAACGGCCGCGACCAGCCGTAGGACGCGTGTCTGGCAACTGGGAAGACTAGGGATGCTCACTCAGCGCACCTACGGTCCCACGTACGTGGCCTCAAGTTCACTCGATCGTGGACAGGCCGTCGTTGACGTGAAAGGACCGTTCCCGGATGAAGAAGCGCTACACGGCGGCACTGGCGTCCCTGGGCTTGGCGATCACCGGTCTGGCCGCGGTTCCCGCCGCGGCGACCGCGGCCGAGGCCGCGCCGGGCGCCTACGACCAGTTCATCGTCACCTTCGACAGCGCCGCCACCCGGCAGGTCGCCCACCGGGGCCTGACCAAGGTGCGTGAACTCGGCGCGGGCGGTGTCGTGGTGAAGGCCGCCCGCGGGGTGGACCGGGCGGGCGCGGAGCGGCTCATGGCCGACCTGCGCAAGCAGTCCGGCGTCGTCAGCGTCGAGCCGGACCTGCTGATGACCGCCCAGGCCACGCCGACCGACCCGCGCTACCCGGAACAGTGGCACTACTTCGAGGCCACGGCGGGCATGAACCTGCCCGCCGCCTGGGACACCGCCGACGGCGCTGGCGTGACCGTCGCGGTGATCGACACCGGCATCACCGCACACGCGGACCTCGGCGCGAACGTCCTGCCCGGCTACGACTTCATCAGCGACGCCACCGCCGCCCGCGACGGCAACGGCCGCGACGCCAACCCCAACGACGAGGGCGACTGGTACGCGGCGGGCGAGTGCGGCTCGACCACACCGAGCAATTCGAGCTGGCACGGATCGCACGTCGCGGGCACCGTCGCCGCGGCGAGCGACAACGGCGTCGGCGGCGCGGGCGTGGCCCCGAAGGCCAAGATCCTGCCGCTGCGCGTGCTGGGCAAATGCGGCGGCCGAACCTCCGACATCGCCGACGCGATCACCTGGGCCTCCGGCGGCCGGGTCAGCCGCGTCCCCGCCAACCCGAACCCGGCCAAGGTCATCAACATGAGCCTCGGCGGCTCGGGCGCGTGCAGCAGCACCTACCAGCGCGCCATCGACGCCGCGGTCGCCCGCGGCACCACCGTCGTCGTCGCCGCGGGCAACTCCAACGCGAACGTCTCCGGCTTCACCCCGGCCAACTGCCGCAACGTCGTCAGCGTCGCCGCGGCCGACCGCGAGGGCAACCGCGCCTTCTACTCCAACTTCGGCGCGGGCATCGACGTCACCGCCCCCGGCGGCGAGGTCCGCAACGAGACCGACGCCCCCGGCACCCGCACCAAACCCCAAGACGGCGTCCTGTCCACCGTCAACAGCGGCACGACAACCCAGGTCGCCGACGACTACAAGACGTTCATGGGCACCAGCATGGCCGCCCCGCACGTCGCGGGCCTGGTCGCCCTGATGCTCGGCGAGACCCCGCTGCTGCCGTCACAGGTGGAAACCGCCCTCAAGGCCAACACCCGCCCACTCCCGGGCTCCTGCTCCGGCGGCTGCGGCACCGGCCTGGTCGACGCCGCGGCGACCATCGCCGCCATCTGACCCACTGATCATCCCGGCACCACTCGACCCCATCACCCCCTTACTCATCCGTGTCCGTAACCAAGTCGCCCGCCACTGCACCAAGCCACCAAACAAACCGGGCGGCCCACACACCACCCCGACACTCGACAAGCTGTCGCGTGTTGGCCGGCCCGGGGGGCCCCGGGCCCCGGCGTCCTCGCCCCCAAGGTGGCCCCCGCCGCGCAGGCCGCGGCGAGGGCCACCTTTCGCCGTGATCAGGGCAAGAGATCACGGATGGCGGCGTCGAGCAATGCTCCGGTGTTCGCGTGGCCCGCGCTGTTGGGCTGGACCAGCGTGAGCCGTCGAGACCCCTCGGGAGCGGTGGCACAGATGGCGTCCAGTTCGCTCGGGTACCGCGTCTCCGGCGGCCCGCACACGCCCTCGACCCACTTCTCCGGCCGGGGCACGCAGACGTCGTGGCCCTGACTGGCTCCGCTGAGGTCGAGGAAACGGGCCCCGTGCTCGGCCGAGGCGGCGGCGATGACCGAGTTGAGCGCGTTGTTCAATCCCCGTAACCACCCCAGGTCGCCGTAGGTGATCGAGCCCAGCGCCGACGCGGAGAAGTGCGTGAGGTCGTCGCGGCGGCACGTCGACGGGTCCTCGGGCACGATCGAGGGGTACCCGATCGTGATGATCTTCGCGCCGGGTGCCTGCGCGCGCACCGCCCGGAGCATGTCCCGGTACTCCCGGGCGATTCGGGCGAACTTGGCTTCGACCGTCTCCCCGTCCGGCGGGCTGTCGCGGTGCACGTCGTGGCAGGGCGTGTCCCGGTCCGGCTTCTGCGCGCCCGCGGGCACGCAGTCGAGCAGCAGCTTGCCGAACGGCAGGTCGTCGGCGCCGATGCCGATCGTGACCAGGTCGGTGCCCGGGTTGAGCGCCTCCACCTGTGGCGGCACCTCTGGCCAGCCGTCCGGCGGCGCGCCACGACCAGTCGGCTGCCCGGTGTTGTGGACCACGTCCGCGATGGTCGCGCCCGAGCAGCTCGCGTTGATCACCAGTTTCACCGGTGTCTCCAGCGGTTCCGCCGCCAATCGGTCGGCCGCGACGAACGGGTACGCCGCGGCCGTGCGCTCGCACCCGTCCACGTGCCCCACGGGCTCCCCGGCGAAAACACCCGCCGTGGCCGAGTCGCCCAGGGCGACCCATTCCCACGTTTCGGGCTCCGCGCTCGCCGTCGGCGCGGCAAGGCTCGACACGAGCGCCAGCAAACACGCCAGCGCAGCCCACAGAGCCTTGGCCCGGTTCATCACTCCCCCCTTTCCCCTCGGTTTCGACGCCGCACCGGCGCCTCTCCTCCTTGCTACGCCGCCTCGCCCTCGGCGCGACACCAGGTGCAACCGATCGGGTGCTTTCGGTAACCGAACGGGTCACATCCCTTGCCAGGTCCCCAAATCCGTCCGACCTGATATTTTGATCATCACGGCATCGGCGCCGGTGATCATCCGAATCCGCGATTACCGCGCTCACGATGGGATTTCCGCGATGAACCAGCAGCCACGCGCCTATCCCTTCCGAGAACCGGACCGCCTCACACTGGAACCCGAGTACGCGAGGCTTCGCGAAGAGGAGCCGGTAAGCCGGATCAGGCTCCCCTATGGCGGCGAGGCATGGCTGGCCACTCGGCACGAGGACGTCAAAACCGTGCTCAGCGACCCCCGATTCAGCCGGGGCGCGCTGTTGGGCCGCGACGTGCCGAGGACGTCGCCGCGACTGCTGCGCGACGCGACCCTGCACACGATGGACCCGCCCGAGCACAGCAGGCTGCGCAAGCTGGTGTCCAAGGCGTTCACCCCGCGCCGCGTCGACCTGCTGGGCGAGAAGGCGCGCGCGGTCACCGAGAACCTGCTGGACCGCGTCGAGGAGCAGGGTCCGCCCGCCGACCTGATCGAGGGGCTCGCCGCGCCGCTGCCGATCGCGGTCATCTGCCAGATGCTGGGCGTCCCGGTCGCCGACCGGGAGCGGTTCAGCGGCTGGATCGACGTCGCGCTGGCCACCACCGCGTTCGCGCCGGACAAGATCGTGCGGGCCTTCGACCAGCTCAAGACCTACCTGGCCGAACTGGTGGCGCACCGCCGCGAACATCCCTCCGACGATCTGCTCGGCGCGCTGGTGCAGGCCCGGGATGTGGAGGACCGGCTCAGCGAAGACGAGCTGGTGGTCCTCGGGGTGACGCTGCTCTACGCCGGGTTGGAGACCACCTCGAACCACATCGGCAACTTCGCCTACAACCTGCTGACCCACCCCGAGCAGTTGGCGCTGCTGCGCGCGGACCCCACCCTGCTCGACACCGCGATCGAGGAGCTGCTGCGCTTCACCCCCACGGTCACCTCAGCGGGCTTCACGCGTATTGCCACCGAGGACGTCAAGCTCGGCGGCGTCCTGATCCGCGCGGGCGATGCGGTGATGGTCCAACTCGACGCGGCGAACCGGGACGACCGGGCTTTCGAGCGCCCCGACGAGCTGGACGTGACCCGCAAGGCAACCGGCCACCTGGCGTTCGGCCACGGCCCGCACTTCTGCGTCGCCGCGCAGCTCGCCAGGGTCGAGCTGCGGGTGGCGATCGGCGCCCTGCTCCGCAGGTTTCCCACGGTGCGATTGGCGGTTCCGGAAGCGGAGCTTTCCTGGCGGCGGGGAAGGATGGTGCGCGGCCTCGACGCGCTTCCCGTGACCTGGTAAGTGGTGATTGATTAACGCCGGATCGGACAGGTGCGTTATCCGGAGAAGCGAACTATGGTGCCCGTCATTCATCCCAGGGAATGGCGGATTCAATGGCGAAGCTGCAAACCAGAGGTGTGGACCAGGTAAGACAGGCCGTCGCGGGAACCTTCGACCGGTCAGCCGAAACCTATGAGTCGGTGGGCGTGGACTTCTTCACGATCTTCGCCCACCATCTCCTGACAGACGTTCCCCTGATTCCCGGCAGCCGGGTATTGGACGCGGGCTGCGGTCGCGGCGCCGTCCTGTTTCCCGCCGCCGAGCGTGTCGGCCCTTCCGGCTCGGTCTTTGGCATAGACCTCTCCCCCGCCATGGTCGACCGCACCGCGCGCGAGATCAGCGCACGCGGCCTGACCAACGCGACCGCCGTCGTGATGGACGCCCAGGAACCCGACCTGCCACCACGCTCCTTCGACACCATCCTGTCGTCGTGCGTCGTGTTCTTCCTCCCCGACCCGGTCGCGGGCCTCCGCGCCTGGCGCGGCCTCTTGATGCCCGGCGGCAGACTCGGCGTGACCACGTTCTGCGGAAACGACCCCCGCTGGTCGGTGGTGGAGGACGTGTTCCGCCCGCACATCCCCCCTGCCATGCTCTGGGCGATGGCCAACCCGGCCAGTCCCGTCGCCACCACGGACAACTTCCACCGAGCCCTGGAATCCGTCGGCTACCGCTCTCCGACGTCGAAGATCCGGACCCACGAGATCACCTTCACCGATCCCCGGCAGTGGATCACCTGGTCCTGGTCCCACGGCCAGCGCGTCTTCTGGGAGCTGATTCCCCGCCAAGACCTTCCCGCCGCGCGGTCTGAAGTCCTGGCCCGCCTAGAGCCGTTACGCGGACCGGACGACGCTCTCCGCATGTCCCAACAGGTCCGATACACGGTGGCCTACCGCTGACACACCGCTTCCGTACCGTGGTCCCGTGCGCAGACACATCAAGTTCGACCACCTGCACAACTTCCGGGACATCGGCGGCTACCGCACCGTCGACGGCAAGACCGTGCGGTGGAAGAGGCTCTACCGGGCGGACACTCTCTCCAGACTGGAAGGCGAAGACTGGCAACGCTTCTTGTCCCTAGAGCCGCGCACGGTGATTGACCTGCGCTACCCGTGGGAGATCACAAGAGACGGCCGTGTGCCCGACTATCCCGGTCTCGGTTACCACAACCTCAGCATCGAACACCGCCCGTACGATCAGGCCGCCCAACCCGCCGACGTCGCCCCGGTCCCCTACCTCGCCGCCCGCTACGCCGAGGTGGCCGAAGACGGCGCCACGGAGATCCGCCGCGCCTTGGAACTGATCGCCACAGCGGAAAACGCCCCCACCGTCGTCCACTGCACCTCCGGCAAGGACCGCACCGGCCTGATCAGCGCCCTCGTCTTGTCCCTCTTAGGCGTATCCGAGGACGACATAGCCGCCGACTACGCCCTCACAAACCTCGCCACCCCACACCTGGTCGCCCTCTGGCGAACCTCTTACCCGGACAAGACCCACCTGTGGCCCGGTTACGGCCAAGCCCCAGCCGACCTCATGCGCCTGTTCCTGACCGACTTGGCCGCCGCCCACGGCTCCGTGCGCGGTTACGTCACCAATTACCTCGGCGTGCCAGAAGAGTCGATCGACGCCTTGCGCGGCCACCTTCTCATTCACGGAAAGTGCAGTCCATGACCGGAAGAGCGGATTTCACCCTGGAGCAACACCTGGACTTCATTGTCGAGCAGGCGGCAGCGGTTGAGGTGAAAGAGGCGATCCAAGTTGCGCTGCGCCACCTACGCAGCGGCAAAGAACGCAGGCGCCGCGGCGGTCGAGTTTAGTTAAGCACCTAGAAATAGCTCGCCTGCGCGCCTCCGAAGAAGCCGAGTGGCACATCGTACGACTTCTTCAGGACTCGCTGGACTACGCCAACGGACTGATCCTCAAGCCCACCTTTGAAGAGAAGGTCCGACTATTTCGGGACGGAACCCGCAACGTAATCCTCCGTGACTACCTCTCTGGATCAATCGGCGCTTTGACTGACTTCGCCAAGCGACAGGGCAGCAAGTTCCTGAATGAGCACAAGGATGCCACCCCCGAAGACCTACTCAACCACCTCACCTCATTGACCGCGGACGCTCGGTTCCTTGACGCGCCCAAGGATCGGCCGGGCCGCTACCGCATCGTCCGAGGGCGCGCCGAGATGGCGCTCTGGTTGGAGCGGATTCTCCAGGACAGGATCGACGTCGAGGATCCGGCCGAGGCCGCCCACGGCATCGTCACTTCACCTGAGGCGCTGGAACTGCTCGCGAACGACAAGGACGGGCAGACGCTTCTTCAAGCGATGACATTGAGAGAACGTGCGAAAAGCCTCGCCGCACTGCGCGAAACCATCGAATCGCCGACGGCCACCGAACACGACCTGCAGCGCGCCTTGGAGGGAAAGCATTGGATTTTCGGCGGCCGTTTCGTCGGAACCGCAGCCCGCAGACGCCTAGTCCCCGGTGACGAGGTCGACATTCCCCTGCTCCGCGCCGACGGAAGCCTGCACATTGTGGAACTTAAGCGAGCCATGGGCCAACGCGCGATCGTCAAGCGTCACCGCGATGCCTGGGTGCCCACCTCCGAGGTCAATGACGCGGTCGGTCAAGCCATCAACTATCTGGTGGGCTTGGACGAGAACCGTCAGCGCATCCGTGATGAACTCGGAATCGAGACTCGACGCACGAGCGCGGTGGTCCTGATCGGTCACCCGGGCCTCCATCCGACCGTGCCAGAGGAAGAGATCAACGAGGCCCTGCGGACGTTCAACACGCACATGACCCGAGTGGAAGTGCTCACCTACAAGGAACTCCTGGACAACGCCGAACGCTCCTTGAGCGGCCCTCCCTGAGGTCACCGAATCCCTCTGAGGAGTTTCCCCCGGAAGACCCCGGTGATGACCAGGAGGTGATTGCCGCATCGCAGGTCGGCGCCGCGGATGTGGTGGGGCGGGTGGGGCTCGAACCCACGGCCAAAGGATTATGAGTCCTCTGCTCTGACCAACTGAGCTACCGCCCCCAGCGTGCTGGATCTTACCCAGGGCATCGCGCCCCGGACACGATGCCCGACCTTGATCCCCGAAGAGCCGGGAAAACAAGGAACCCCAGGTCAGTGACCTGGGGTTTTGGCTCCTCCAGCTGGACTCGAACCAGCAACCCTTCGATTAACAGTCGAATGCTCTGCCAATTGAGCTATGGAGGAAGGTCGCTCCGCTGGGCCGTGGCCCAACGAGCGGTAACTCTAGCGCATCGCCGGGAGCTGTCGCGCCGGGGTCCCCCACTGAGCGCCGCAGCGGGTCTGGGGGCGGTAGGGGAGGATGTGCGCAGGACAAGACCTACCGGGAGGCGAGCACTGTGATGGGGTTCCTGTTGGGGGCCGGAGTGGGGTACATCCTCGGCGCCAAGGCGGGCCGAAGCCGCTACGACCAGATCGTGCGCACCTACCGGAAGATCGCCGACCATCCCGCGGTGCAGGGGGCGGCGGGCATCGCCCGGGCGAAGCTCGGGGAGAAGGTGGGGCGCGGTTAGGCGAAGCGGAGTCGGTCGCCGGTGCCGATGACGCCGGGGCGGGTGACGCGGGCGTAGGCGCCCAGGGTCAGGTTGTACGGGGTCAGGGACGCGAGCAGGTGGGGGCGGGCTGGTAGGGAGTTTTGGGCTTGGCCGAGCATGGCGCAGCGGGTGACCAGCCCGGTGATCTCCAGTTCGGCCGTTCCGATCCGGACCCGCCTGCCCACCCAGCCGTCCTCGACGCGGTCGGCGCCGTCGACGTCGACCACGACATTCGGCCGGGGCCGCTGCCACTCGGCGCCGGACCAGCGCAGCGAGGCGCTGGTGATCAGGTGCACGGGCGCGGCGTCGAGGTGGGGCACGTCCCGTTCCTCGACTACCGCCACCGGTCTGCCGACGACCTCCGACACCGCGTCGTGGACCTTCGCGTCCGTCGTGGCGAACTCGCGGCCGTCGGGCAGGCCGACCACCGTGCGCACACCCCACACGCCCTTCGACCACATGTCCAGCAGGCGGGGCAGGTGGACGAAGCGTCGGGTGCTCTTGCCCGATCCCAGCTTCCCGTCCTCGGTGCGCAGCGCCCACCGCCGGTCGCCGATAACGCCGCGCTCGTCCAGTTCGAGCACTTCGGCCCGCTCACCGCGCAGCGATTTGACCGGGTAGCGGGCGAGCACCCGCACGGAGGTCACGGGGTTCTCGCGACGAAGAAGATCCGGCGGAACGGGAACCACGTGCAGCCGTCCGCCCGGCGCGGATACGCCTCGGCCAACCGAGGCGCCAGCGCGGCGCGGAACTCGGCCCACTCGTCGTCGGACAACGCGGCGCGGATGGGGCGCAGCGCCGTCCCGGTGATCCATTCCAGCACCGCGTCCTCGCCTTCGAGGCGCTGCACGTAGGTGGTCTCCCAGGCGTCGATCTCGCAGCCCGCGCCGGACATCACCTCGGCGTACCCCTCGGGGTCCAGCACCGAGTCCTCTTCCCGCAACTGGACGGGGTCGAGCCGGTCCCGCCACCGGGGCTCGGCCACCAGCTCGCGCACCAGCCCGTGGGACGGCGCGGCGAAGTTCCCCGGCACCTGCACGGCGATCCAGGCGCACGACGGCAGCTTGGCCGCCCAGCGGACCAGCAGCTCGACGTGGTCGGGAACCCAGTGCAGAGCGGCGTTGCTGATCACCACGTCGGTGTGGTCGTCCGGGTCCCAGTCCCGCAGGTCCAGGTTCCGCGCCTCGACCCCGCGCTGCCGCGCCGCTGCCACCATTTCGGGCGAAGAATCGATGGCGGTCAGCCGCGTGTGCGGCCAGCGCTGCGCCATCGTGATAGTCAGGTTGCCTGGCCCGCAGCCCAGGTCGACCACCGCGCGCGGGCTCTCGGCGCGCACGCGCGCGAGCAGGTCGAAGAACGGGCGGGCGCGGTGGTCGCCGAAACTCAGGTACTTCGCGGGGTCCCACATCGACGCCTCCCAAGTAAACCGTACGTACGTACTTTTTACTGTAGTCGGTGGCTCAGGAGTCCGCGAGCCCGTTCACCTGACCCATCTTCGCGGCGACCTCGGCCGCGATCGTCCGCACGACGTCGGGATCGGTGTCCGGGTCCGGCCGGACTTGCAGCACCGTGCCGTCGTGACCAGGCACCTTGCGCTGCACGAACCACGCCCCGCCGCCGGGCAGCTCACGGTGGTGCCGGGAGCGGATCGAGCCTTCGACGCGCCGGTACACGGCCTGCGGCAGCTTCCCCGGCGCCGCCACGACGAACCGCCGCGGCGGCCGGTCGGCCAGCAGGACGGCCTCGCCCACCCGCTCGACCTCGTCGGCCTCGACGATCACGAACGCCCCGCTGCCCCAGGTCGCCTTCGACACCAGGTGCCACCCGATCCGCCGGGGCCCGTCGTCGTCGGGCACCCACAGGCCCAGCGACGTGGCCACGAGATGCCCGCCGTCGCGCACCGGCGCGGAGGTGGCCACCGCCTCGTCGGCCGCGAGCCGCCCGGTGAACCCCTTCGGCAGCCCGCCCAGGATCCTGCTCAGGAAACCGGTCATTTCATGCTCCCGGCGGCCTGCTCGCCCAGCGCCTTGTACCACTCCTCCATCGCCACCAGGTCGCCCCACAGCGCCCGCGCCTCGTCGGGCTGCTCGACCGGGGACACCCGCTGCAACCGCGACTTGATCTCGGCGATCTGCCGGGCAACCAGCTCCCGCTGCAGGGCGGCGAGGATCGCCGAGGCGTAACGCTCGGCGGCGGCGTTCTTGTTCGGCAGCGGCATCGGCTCGACCCCGAGTTCGCTTACCAGTTTGCGCACAGTCGGCGCGGCGCAGTTCTTGGTCACGACCTCAAGCAGCTCGGCTCCGGCGAGCCCGGAAGCCGCGCCGCCAGAGTCCAGGATGGCCCGGTGCAGCGCGGCGTAAGCCGGATCGGTGAAGACCTCGACAGGCAGCGAGTCGTACATCGGGCCCGCGAGGGCGGGCTCCTGCAACGCCAGCTTCAGCACCTCGCGCTGGGCGTGCAGCCGCGGGTTGCGCGGGTCCGGCCGCGCGGGGCCCTCGACGTCGACGGCCAGCGCGCCCTGGTTCGGGTCCGCCTGCCGGGTCCGGCGCGTCGTGGCGACCGCGCCGCCCGCGCTCTCCCGGACCCGCCGCACGACCGTGGCCGTGTCCTCCCAGCCGACCCACCCGGCGAGCTGGCGGGCGTACTCATCGCGCAGCGCGTGGTCTTTGATCCGCGCGACCATCGGAACGGTGCGGCGCAGCGCCTCGACCCTGCCCTCCGCGGTGTCCAGGTCGTGCGTGGCGAGTTCGGCGCGGATAGCGAAGGCGAACAGCGGCCGCCTGCGCGCCACGAGGTCGCGCACCGCGACGTCGCCCTTCTCCTGCCGCAGCTCGCACGGGTCCATGCCGTCGGGGGCGATGGCGATGAAGGTCTGCGCGGCGAACTCCTGCTCGCCCTCCTCGAACGCCTTGCGGGCGGCCTTCTGGCCCGCCTCGTCGCCGTCGAAGGTGAAGATCACCTCGCCGCGGAAGGCGTCGTCGTCCATCAGCAGCCTGCGCAGCACCTTGATGTGCTCGGCGCCGAACGCGGTCCCACAGGAGGCGACGGCGGTGAGGACGCCCGCGGCGTGCATGGCCATGACGTCGGTGTACCCCTCCACGACCACGACCTGGTGCCGCTTGGCGATTTCCCGCTTGGCCATGTCGAGGCCGAACAGCACCTGCGACTTCTTGTAGATGGGGCTTTCGCTGGTGTTGAGGTACTTCGCCTGGATCTGGTCGTCGTCGTAGAGCCTGCGGGCGCCGAACCCGACGACCTCGCCGCCGATGTCCTTGATCGGCCACAGCAGCCTGCGGTGGAACCTGTCGATCGGCCCCTGGCGGCCCTCCTTGACCAGGCCGCCCTTGATCAGCTCGGTCACCTCGAAGCCGCGGCCGAGCAGGTGCTTGGTGAGCTTGTCCCAGCCCCCTGGCGCGTAGCCGCAGCCGAACGCGGCGGCCGCCGCCTCATCGAACCCGCGCTCGGCCAGGAACTCCCGCGCCTTGATCGCGTCCGGCCCGCGCAGCTGCTCGGCGTAGAACTCCGCCGCCGCCTTGTGCGCGTCGACCAGCCGGGACCGCGTCCCCCGGTCCCGCTGGACGCTGGTGCCGCCGCCCTCGAAGGTCAGCTGGAGCCCGACCCGCTCGGCGAGCCGTTCCACGGCCTCGACAAACGACAGGTGGTCGATCTTCATGACGAAGGCGATGACGTCGCCGCCCTCGCCGCAGCCGAAGCAGTGGAAAGTGCCGTGGGTCGAGCGCACGTTGAACGACGGGGTCTTCTCGTCGTGGAAGGGGCACAGCCCCTTGAGCGCGCCGCCACCGGCCCGGCGCAGTTGGACGTACTCCCCCACGACCTCATCGATCCGGCTGCGCTCGCGAACCAGCGCTATGTCGCTCTCCCGGATGCGTCCTGCCACGGTCCCCGAGTCTAGGCGCGCGCGCCGGACCACAGCGCTCAGGTCGCTACGACGTTCAGGGGACCTGAGCATCCGGAGCGTTCGAGTTCCCGCGCGTCCGGTCACCATTACGATGAACGGGTGAGCGACAGCGACCTGGCCCGGCGGTTCACCGAGCACCGGTCCCACCTGCTCGGTGTCGCCTACCGGCTGACCGGCACGCTGTCCGACGCGGAGGACGCCGTCCAGGAATCCTGGCTGCGACTGTCCGGTGTGGACGAACAGACGCGGGCGGAGATCCGCGACCTGCGCGCCTGGCTCACCACTGTCGTCGGCCGCCTCTGCCTGGACCGTTTACGCTCGGCCACCGCCCGCCGCGAACGGTATGTCGGCCAGTGGCTGCCGGAGCCGGTGGTCACCCCGTTCGGCGCGCCGCCGAGCCAGGACCCGGTGGACGCGGTGGTCCGCGACGACGGGGTGCGCATGGCCGCGCTGGTCGTCCTGGACCGGCTCACCCCGGAGCAGCGCGTCGCGTTCGTGCTCCACGACGCGTTCGGCGTCCCGTTCGGCGACATCGCCGCCACCCTCGGCTGCTCCGACGCCGCCGCCCGCCAGCACGCCTCCCGCGCCCGCCGCGCCGTCGCCCACGCGGACCCGCCCCCGCGCGTCGCCCTGGCCGAGCAGCGCGCGCTGATCGAGCGGTTCCTCACCGCCCTGGCCTCCGGCGACTTGGCCCAGGTCGTCACCCTCCTGCACCCCGACGCTGTCCTGGTCGGCGACAGCGACGGCAAGGCCCGCACCGCGCGCCACCTCGTCCTCGGCCCGGACAAGATCGGCCGCTTCCTGCTCGGCCTCCTGCGCCGCTACGGCGCGGGCGCGGCCACCGCGGGCGACCTGGTCCTGGTCAACGGCGACCTGGGCATACTCCTGCCCGACATCCCCGCCGACGACCCCCGCCGCGCCCTGAACCGCCGGGTCACCACGTTCGCGGTCCGCGACGGCAAGATCGCCGCGATCTACGACGTGGTCAACCCGGACAAGCTCACCCGGGTCAGGCCGTAACCCGCTGTGGGTCAGTCACGCCGTTTCTTCAGGTAGGCGGCGAGTTCGTCGTAGGCGCCCGTGTCATTGCTGTAGAGGGCGTAGTTGCGCGCGATCTCCAGCCACTCGCCGACGCTCGGCCGCACGGCGCGGGCGGCGTCGGTCAGGTGGCGCTGGGTGATCGGCTCGATCCGCCCGGAGGTCAGCGAGGCGTCCATGGCCACTTCGGTCGCCTGCTCGCAGATCAGCGCCAGGTCGGCGCCGGACCTGCCCGAGGTGATCTTGGCGATTTTCGCCAGGTCGACCCGGTCCGTGGGGCGACCGCGCAGGTGGAAACGCAGGATCGCCTCACGCGCGGCGAGGTCCGGCGGCAGCACCAGCACGGTCCGGTCGAAGCGGCCGGGCCGCAGCAGCGCGGAGTCGATGTCCCAGGGGTGATTGCTGGCGGCCAGGACGAACACGCCGTCGTTGTCAGTGCTGGCGCCGTCTAGTTCGGCGAGGATCTGGTTCACCACACCGCGCAGGGCGCCCCCGCCGCCGCGCAGCTGGGACCGCTTCTGGCCGAGGGCGTCGATCTCATCGAAGAACAGCAGGCACGGCCGGTTGCGGCGGGCGGTGTCGAAGATCGCGCGCAGGTTGCGCTCACTGCTGCCGACCCACATGTCGAGCACGTCGCCGAGGCCGATTTCGTAGAAGCTCGCCCCCAACTCACCCGCCAGAGCGCGGGCGACGAGCGTCTTTCCACAGCCGGGCGGGCCCCACAGCAGCAGCCCGCCGCGCAGGGACTTGCCGAACCGCAGCCGCAGTTCCGGGTTGCGCAGCGGCTTGAGGAACGACAGCTCCAGCCGCTTCTTCACCTCGGCGAGGCCGCCGACGTCGGCCAGCGTGATCCCGGCCGCGCCGAGCGTGCCGCCGCCGGACTCGACCACCGGCTCGCTGGCGGTCCACCGTTCGAGGATCTCGTCCGCGGTGTCCGGGACGGCCGCGACCGGGGCCGCGGGGGACGGGGGCGGGGCGAGCGCCGCGGCGAGTCGGCCGTACGCGGTCGCCTTGGCGTCGTCGCCGACCGCTTCTGCGGCCGAGGCTGCGATACGCAACGCCTCGACGTTATCCGGTTGGGCGGTAAGCACGACTGTCGCCTGGGCGAGAGCGTCGGCGGGACGGTCCGCGTCGAGCAACAAAGTGGCGAGGTGAACCCGCACCGGATGGTTGTCCGCGTCGGACGCGAGCACGCCGAGCAGGGCCTCGATCACCGGATCATGCGTCACCCGCCGCACGGTACTCGGCCCGACGTCGACGGTGACCGACGACTTCTTTACCGTGTGCCGCAAAGTGCCCGCGATCCGCCACTGGGGTGTGCAATGGAAGACGTCACTGACGCCGCGCTGCGGCGCGGCCAAGCGCTGCTGGAACTCGGCCGGGCGCGGGAGGCCGAGACGCAGCTGCGGACGGCGCTCGCCGCCCGACCCGAAGACGTCTCAGCGCGGGTCATGCTCGCGCAGGCACTGCTGAGACAGGAGAAATACGACGAGGCCCACGACGTGAGCCGCGCCGCCCTGTCCGACGCCCCGGAAAGCGTCGTCGCGCACGCCGTCCACGCTGGATCGCTGTCCAGGCTCAACCTGCACTCCGACGCGCTCGCCGTGCTCCGCCGCGGCCTCGCGCTCGCCCCGCACATCCCGGGCCTGCACCTGCAAGAGGCGTCCGTCCTGCTGGCCGATGACCGCCCCGAAGAAGCTCTGGCCAGCGTGGCGAAGGCACGCGCCCTCGACCCCGAGGACTCCGCGGGCGCGACCCTCCAAGCGGCCGCTTTCCACGCGACCGGACAGTTCGACAAGGCCGACGCCGCGGTGGCCGAGGCCCTGCGGCTGGACCCGGAGAACGCCGACGCCCACCGCATCCAGGGCCTGCTCGCCCTGCGCCGGGGCGGCGGCAAGTCCGCGGTCAGGTCCCAGCGCACCGCCCTGCGGCTGGACCCCACCGACGAAGGCGCGCGCGAGGGTCTGGCCCTGGCCCTCAAGAGCCGCAACCCGCTCTACGGTCTCCTCCTGCGGTTCCAGGGGTGGATCAGCGCGTTGCCCAACGGCCTGCGCGTCGCGGTGCTGATCACCCCGTTCCTGCTCAGCCGCGTGCTTCAGCCCTACGAGGGGCAGACCTGGGCCGCGGTCCTGCTCGGCGTGGTGATCGGCCTGGTCGCGCTGAGCTGGGCACTCGAACCGATCATGAACTGCGTCCTGCTCCTGAGCCGCGACCGACACCTGGTCAGCGCCCCAGCCCGCGTCGCGACCTACGGGTTCGTCGCCCTCGCCGCCGCAGCCGTCGCCGCCGCGGTGGCGGGCAAGGTCAGTGGCCTGGACGGGCTGCTCACCCTCGCCATCGGCCTCGCCTTCTGGGCGTTGGCCACCGGCCTCGCCCACACCGTCCGCCCAGGCCCGCGCAAGGTGGTGCTGATGGCGGCCGTCGCCGCGGGGGTGCTGGCCGCCCTCGGGGTGGCGGCCGTCCTCGTGGACGCGCCGGGCGCCGCGATCGCCGCGACGCTGGTGCTCGTCAGCGCCATCGCCGCCACCTGGTTCACCGCCCTGGCCAAGTGACCGCCGCACTGACGATCCATAGTGGACAGCACATCGCCCGCGAACTCGGTCACACGAGTTCGCGGGCGACGGGCTGTCACCCTTTGAGGGTGCCGTAGACGATCCAGTTGTCACGGTAGCTGCGCGCGGCCTCGTCGTACTCGCCGCCGCAGGTGATCAGCCGCACCTGTGGGGTGGCGGTGTTCCCATACACCTCTTCGGTCGGGAACTGCTTCTTCGGCACCTGCTTCACCCGGTCGACGGCGAACACCACGACCGAGCCGTCCTGGCGGCCGATGCGCACCTCGGCGCCCGGCTTGACCTCGTGCAGGCGCCAGAAGACGCCCTTCTGCTGGTTGCCGTCGACATGCCCGAGGATGATCGACGGGCCGACCTCGCCGGGCGTCGGGCTGAACTTGTACCAACTCGCCTGCATCGGCTGGGTCACCGGCACGACCTCGATCGTCCGGTCCGCGTTGATTCCGGTGGGCACGAGCGACGAGTTCGCCCCGATGCTGGGAACGTCGATCCAGGCCGGGTCCGATCGGGCCAGCGGCGCGGGCGCCGGGGTCGGATGGGCCGCGCCGCTCGCGGGAGAACCGGTGTGCCGCGGGCCGGTGCCATTGTCCGAGCCCACGTCGTCCGACCCGCACCCGACCAACGCGAGCAACACGAGCAGGACCAGCGGCAGGGCAGGCGTCCGTCGCGGCCGCGGTGCTGTGCTGGGCGCCGTCACGATGTCACCCGCTCAGCGCTGGGCGAGGCCCGCGGCGCCGGTCTCCGGAGCGCCGACCGGCACGATGCCCACCTGGCCGCCGCCGACCGCGGGCGGAGTCGGACGCGGACCGGGCGCGGGCGTCGATGTCGGCGCCGGGGGGCGCGTGGACGTGGTCGACGGGGTGGGGCACTGGTTCGGCGGCGCGGGCGGGGCCGTCCGCTTGACGAACTCGTACCGCGCGATCTTGCCCTCGGTGTCGGCCCGCGGCCAGAGGAACTGGTCGTAGCGGCCGTCGGAGTCCACAAACCGCTTCAGCCAGGAGATGTAGGTCTTGGCGACGGTGGTTTTCGCCGCCGCGTCGGGGTTCGGGGTGGCGACCACGTCGTGCTCGGCGCCCTTGAGTTCCAGGTACGCCTTCGGGCGGTTGGCGGGCAGGCTCTTGTAGAACGGGTAGGGCATGGTGTTCGGCGGCGCCTGGTCGTCGCTCTCGGCGCCGAAGATCAGTGTCGGCGCCTGCACAGTGCTGTACCGCGAAGTCGGAAGCTCCCACGGAGTCAGGGGAATCGACGCCTTCAGGTCGCGGTTCCGCGTGGAGTAGTCCAGAGCGGCGCCACCGCCGAAGGACCAGCCCGACACGGCCAACCGGCGCTGTCCACGATGCTCTTGACCGGACTGGATTTCGTCAGGTAATTGATGGCCGGGGTGAACAACTGGGCACGCACGGCGGGCAATTCGTGCTCGCTGTTCGCGTCCATGGTGAGCACGACGAAACCCTGCGACGCGACCCGCGACCCCAGCCACGCGAGCCGGTCACGGTCAAGGCTTCGGCCGGACTGCACAATCACCGCGCCGTACTTGCAGTCACCGGTCCCGGTCGGGGCGAAAATAGTAGCCCCGCCCATGCCGTTGACCGAGCCTTTGGGCACGTCGGTCACCGCCGTCCGAAACGGCCCGGCCTCGGTGCCGATGCTCGCCTCAGTCGGATTGGGCCCACGCAGGGTGGTCTGCGAACACGGCGGCGGAGGGCAATCCTGCTGCGCCGACGCCGCCACGGGGCTGACCAGACCGATCGACGCGGCCACTGTCGCCGCGAGCACGCAGTCACGCACTGGGTTTACTTTCACGAAGGAACTCCACTTTTGGCTGAATACCGCAGGAAGGCTCGCATAGTATGAAGTAGTACGCACTACGGGCAACGCGCACACCCCACAAAGAGGGGTTTATCAACTCATCGGGTAGATCGCGCCGAGAGTTGATTGCAGGTAAACCACTGTCAGTAGATTTTCAGCCAGTCGACATCCAGTCTCGACGGCTTGGACTCCACTTAAGACTATCCTCGGTGGGCGTTCAGACAGGCAAGCCGCCCCGAACCGCTGGAATCAGGACGAATGTGGTCCAAATCTCAGTCCAACGTGGACGGAGGCGAGATGATCATTCCGCCCGGGCCGACTCTTCCCGATAGCCAGCAAGTTGATCAAAGCCACAACTGTGTGGTTTCCACGATTCCGTGTGACCTGGCCTCTGGCGCCCAGTCACCGACATTCGGCATCCAGGATCCGGCGCTACTCACCGAACCCGCTACCCGCACAATGCGCACGGCCCTAGACACGTCGCGCCAACGCACCAGAACTCCGCGCCCAGGCACCGGACGCCACCCACCACCCGGGCACCCACCACCCAGGCACCTCAAGCACCTGGCACCTAGCGTCAGGCACGAGGCGCCCCCAGGCTTCTGGCGCTCCGGCACCTGGCACGCCACATCAGGCACCCAAAGCACCCGGTAAACCAACACTGAGGCACCAGGCACCCAAGCACCCGGTAAACCAGCACTGAGGCACCAGGCATCCCGCGCCCGGGCACCCGCAGACGAGGGGCGTCAGGCAACCAGGCAGCAGCATCCCGCATCCGATCACCCCCGACACCCGGCACCCGAGCACCACCGACCCCCGCACCCGGGGCACCCGCATCCGGCGTCAGACACCCCGGCACCCCGGCACCCCGGCACCCCGGCACCCCGGCACCCCGGCACCCCGGCACCCCGGCACCCCGGCACCCCGGCACCCCGGCACAGGATCACGCTGGCACAGCGCAACAGCCCACCTACGGCCACGCCACGCCCAGCGGCCCCGTCGCCCGCCCAATCGGGCAGGCAGTCTGGGAGGACTCGGCGGTGCCTCGGTCGGCAGCCACTTGTGCATCCCGCTGAACTGGTGCACCGTCCACGGGTTGAACGCCTCCGGCGCGCGCCGCTCGGCCGAGCGCAGCCAGGCGAACGCCCACAGCGCTGGGCGTGTGCCTGCGAGCGCCTTCGCTACCGCCCCTGGCTTCTGCCACCACCTCACCCAGCAGGCAGGCAGGTCAGCCTTAGCCTTGGCCTGTATCAGCGGCAGCGCTCCCGTGCACCAGCGGCCCCCTGGTTCCACCGCCGCCACAACGCCACCCGCGACTGTCAGGACGCGGACGCCAGTAACCGCCAGCGGAGCGTCAGGGCGTGGGAACCCGGCAGGCGTCGCCCGAGGTGAAGCCCTGTTCGGTGATGCCCAGTGCGCTGTTCATCCTGGCGCGCTGGTTCTCCAGCGCTATCTGGTAGGTCAGCTCGATCAGTCCCTTCTTCCCGAAGGCCGCCGTCAGTTCGGCGACCTGCTCGTCGGTCACGGCGACCGGGTTGGCGGTCATCGCGTCGGCGTAGGCGATGGCGAGTCGCTCGTCGGCGCTGTAGGCGTCGGATGTGGCGTAGTCATCAATGTGCTTGAGCCGCTCGATGTCCAGTCCGTCGAGGCGCTGCAGCATGGTGCCGAAGTCGACGCACCACGAGCAGCCCAACTGCTGCGCGACCCGGTACACGGCCAACTCTCGGATATTGGCCGGAAGGACCCGGGACGCGCGTTCGGCGCCGAGTTCGTGCTTGGCGGCGGCCATCATGAGCTTGCGGTGATGCGCCAGCACGGTGAACGGCTCGGGCACCGCGCCGAAGCGGCGCTTGGCGAACCAGTACATCGCGCGCAGCAGCGGTCCGGCTTCCCGGACGCTCACACCGGCGATACGGGACATGGCGTTCTCCTCGCTGTGGCGTGCCCCGGATCAGGGCAGTTCACGAGGAGGACGAGGCGTCCCGCCCGGGTGTGACAGCTCGGCTCAGGACGGATCGGTGACACGGGCCACGAAATACACCACCCCCGTCCCCACGTGTCGGACCACGAACAGGAACGGCCGGTCCACGGTCACCTCGACCGGTTCGGCGGGCAGGGACATCAGGCGCATCATGACGGCGGTGGCCGCCGCGCCCTCGAAACCCTGTTCGTCGACCTTGAGCACCGACTCGTGCAGCACGGCCTGCACAGCCAGCGGGTCGGGGCTGATACCCGTGAGGTCGGCGTTCGACGAGAACACCGTTCGCACGCCCAGTTCGAGCAGCGGCCTCGTCAGCTCGGCCTGAGTGGACACCTCAAGTTTCGGCAGACGCAGCAGAACCTGCCTCGTGCTCGGCGCGTCGAGCAACGCGCCCAAGGAGTCCCCGGTCAGACCCGGCTCGACCTCGGCCAAGTCGCCATCCGGAAGCAGGACAACGGCTTCGACGCCGCCGACCGCGGGCAGTCCGACAACCTGCCAGCCGTCCACCGCCGCGTAGCCCACGCTCTCGTTCAGCGTCATCGTGGGCACGTCGACAGAACCCGCAGCACTATGGAAGGGCAGAGGCCGCGTCGCGTCCGAGTCGAACACAGTGCGCCAGCCACACTTGAGGTAGAGCGCGTTGACCAACGACGACACGGTGTCCGACCTGATCGTGCCCGCAGGCAGCAACTCCGGGATCAGGCCGCGGGTGGTCTCCGAGACGTCGGCGTTGATCGTGTCGCGGGCCTTCTCCGGCTCGGTCCGGAACGGCGCGTTGCGCACCGCGCCACTCGACCATCGCGACAGTTGGTCGGTGAAGGTTCGCTCGATCGTGATCGTCTCGTCGGCCCAGAGCGTGTTGGACACCGCGATCAGCGGCTGGTCCTCACCCGGTCGGGGCTCGGACAGCCGGGCCGCCCCGGCGAGCGCCTCGGTCACCTCGTCCAACTCGCCGAGCAGGGCGACGAGTTCGGCCTGGCTGTCCCCGTGAGCGCCGTGGGCCAGCAGACCGAGTGCGCTGGCCACGGAAAACGGCGACCAGCACACCTGCTCACGCGGGTAAGGTGCGACCGCGCGATGCAGGGCGAGGATGAAATCCAGGTGCGACACAGCGACTCCCGACGACTCCGACTCGGTGGTGACCGTGCCTTGAGTGTGCCGGCTCAGCCGGGGGTGGCTCGGAAGTTATCCACAAGCACCGCGTGCCACACCACGGCCTGCGCGTCCGTGAGCGAGGCGACCTGGTCGACCACCACTCGCAGCCGCCCCGCGTCGTCGTCCGCCGAGTGCCAGGCTGGTTGGAACGCGGGTTCAAGGGCGTCGGGCGCCCGGTCCGCCAACACCGCGACGAGCCGTTCGAGGAGTTCACGCTGCCCCGCTTGGAGAATCCGGCGGTCCGGGTCGCTCAGGACATAGTGGACGGCGGTCGCCTTGAGCAGCGCCACCTCGGCCGCGACCCGCCCGGGCACCACCAGGTCCGCCACGTATCTGGTCAGCGGCCGGTCGCCGTGAGCTCGCCTAGTCCCAGTAACCGCGGCGGAGGCGAATCGGCCCACTAGTTCGCTGGTCAACCGCTTGAGCGCGACCTGCGCGCCGAGCGTGCCGTCGTACTCACGGGCGACAAGATCGGCGACGACCGGCAGGGCGAGCAGCCCGATGGCGGCCTCTTCCAGGCACGACACCGGCTCTGCCGAGAAGTGCTTGGCCGCCAACTCGGCGACGACGGCGCGTTCGGCGGGGTCCGCCAGCGCGGCGAGAGAAATCCGGCCTGCCCGGACGCCGTCTTCGACGTCGTGCACCGAGTAGGCCACGTCGTCCGCCCAGTCCATTATCTGCGCCTCTATGCAGCGGATGTCCTCCGGCGCGCCTTCGCGTATCCAGGTGAAGACGGGCAAGTCATCCTCGTAGACACCGAACTTCACCATTCCGGCGCGCCGTGGCCACGGGTATTTGGTGGCGGCGTCGAGCGAAGCGCGGGCCAGGTTCAGGCCGTGCTCGGCGCCGTCCTCGCCGAGCACCTTCGGCTCAAGCCGAGTCAGGATGCGCAGAGTCTGGGCGTTGCCCTCGAACCCGCCGCACCCCTGCGCCGCTAGGTCCAGTGCTCGTTCGCCGTTGTGCCCGAAGGGCGGGTGGCCGATGTCGTGGGCGAGCCCAGCGGTGTCGACGATGTCGGGATCGCAGCCCAGTTCCTCGGCGATCCCCCGACTGATCTGGGCTACCTCCAGGGAGTGAGTCAGCCGGGTACGCGGGATCCCGTGCACTTCCGAGCCCTCGTTGGGACCCACTACCTGCGTCTTACCGGCCAACCTCCGCAGGGCCGCGGAGTGCAGGACCCGCGCGCGGTCACGGCTGAACGGGCTGCGGACAGCGGGCCACGCCCCGGGCAGCGTCGAGCCCTTGGGGGACTCGGCGAAGAAGCGCTCGGCGTCATGCTCGGTGTAACCGGAACTCACAGAGGGAGACTACGTGCCTCAGCCGACTTCCCCGTCTATCGCGATCCGGTCAGCGGAGGCGTTGGTCGACCGGTAGTACAAGAGGGCGGCTGTCTCCCGCAAGATGTACCGAGCCTGCGTCTCACGGGTTCGCACGATCGGGCCGGTGTGCGTCGGCGAGGTCCACGCGTCCAGGCCCGCGTCCTTGGCCATCGTGCGGGCGCGCAGCGAGTGCCACGGGTCGCTGACGATCACCGCCGACTCCCAGCCGCGTTTCTTCACCTCGACCGCGACCGCCCGCAGGGTGCCCAGTGTGTCGTTGCCCTCGCCGACCTCGATGACCTTGTCTTCCGGGATGCCCCGGTCCACCAGCCAGGCGCGGCCAGCCTCCGCCTCGGTGAACTTGTCGCCCACGCGCCGCCCGCCGCCGGTGACCACGTATTCGGCCACGCCCTCGTCGTAGAGCGCCTTGGCCTGCCGCAACCGGGCCTCAAGGACCTTGGAGGGCTTGCCCGCGTACTGGGCGGCGCCGAGGACGACGACGACGTCGGCGCGATCACGGTCATCGATTCTAGCCACCTGCCACACCCGAAAGCTGGTTCCGCCGACGACCAGCAGGCCCATCAGCACGAAGCCGAGGAGCAACCGGCGCAGGAAACGGCGAACAGGGTGGGGGTTGGGAGGCACGATTCGCATCCTTCCAGAATCGGCGTCGCGTGGTGCGGCGCGGGCAGGATACGCCAGAGACGAGCGCCACTCCGCCGAAACGCCCGAGTTATCCACAATGCCCCGAACTTATCCACAGATCACAAGGACCCCTGTCATTCGAGAGCCGAACCCGGTTACCTCGAAGCCATGAACTCAAACCGCGCACTCCTCGATCTCGATCATCTGCCCGGCGTCTTCCCGCACGGCGTGGCCCGGGCCTCCGAACTCGTCTCGCTGGGGCTGTCCGGCCGCAGCATCCGCAACCGGTGCCTGCCCCACGGGCCATGGCAGCGGTTGCAATCCGACGTCGTCCTGCTCACCGACGCCCCTCCTACCCGCGCCCAGCGGCTGAAGGCCGCGCTGCGCGTCACCAGCCCGGAGGCGGTGGTGACCGGGCGGGAAGCCATGTGGCTCAACGGGATGCCGGTCACGCCCTTCGGCGCGATCCACCTCGTCGTGCCGGAGCACGTTCCCGGGCGCGCGGACGGCTCCGTCACCGTCGAGCGGACGATCCGGATGCCAGACCCGTTGTACCGCAGGGGCTTTCCCACCGCCCCGCTGGCCAGGGCCACAGTGGACGCGTGCAGGCGCACCCCGTCCGCGGGCGAGATCCGGGTCCTGGTCATGGAAGCGGTGCAGCGCGGCGGCGTGCCGTTGAGCTCGCTCCACGAGGAGCTGGCCCGCGGGCCCAGCGCCGGAACGACACTGTTGCGGCGCGTGCTCACCGAGATCGACCGGAAAGTCCGGTCGGCGGGCGCCCGGATCGCCGCGGAGCTGGTCGACCGGGCCGGTCTCCCCCAGCCGACATGGACAGCGCGGCTGAGCACTGTCCACGACGTGCACTTGGCCGTGGTGGACGCGTGGTGGGACAACGTGGGACTGGCTTGGGACGCGGACATCCACCGGCCGTGGTCGCCGCGCACCGGTCTGCTCGCGTCGACCCGCGCGGCGCGCCTGACCGCGGCCGGGATCGTCGCGGTCCACACCGAACCCCTGCGAGTCCGCGACGACACAGCGGCCGTGGTGGATGAGCTACGCGGCGCCTACCGCTTGGCGTCCGCCCGGCCGAGACCGGAGGTGATCGTGTCCTGATCGTGGAGATCCGATGGCAGGAGACTCACGCTGTGTCGTGCCTTACACAGCCGTCCAGACCACGGAACTGGCCGGCGTGAACCGCACGAGCTGGCCCACGTCCCCCGACCCACGCGGACAACCGAGTGGACCAGACGCGGCTAGCCCGCTACCAACCCAAATCGGGAGGTGACGATGTCCTGAACTCGAATGCCCTGAACTCAGCAGCCGACAAGCTGCCCGGCGAGGTACGACTCCAGGCGATCGATCGAGATTCGCTCCTGGGACATGGTGTCGCGTTCGCGCACCGTGACCGCGTGGTCGTTGAGCGAGTCGAAGTCGATGGTCACGCAGAACGGGGTGCCGATCTCGTCCTGCCTGCGGTAGCGGCGGCCGATGGCGCCCGCGTCGTCGAAGTCGACATTCCAGTGCTTGCGCAACGCGGCGGCGACGTCGCGGGCCTTGGGTGAGAGGTCCGCGTTGCGCGAGAGCGGGAGCACGGCGACCTTGACCGGCGCGAGCCTGCGATCGAGCCGCAGCACGATCCGCTTGTCGACGCCGCCCTTGGCGTTCGGCGCCTCGTCCTCGACGTAGGCGTCGAGCAGGAACGCCATCATCGGGCGGCCGACCCCGGCGGCGGGCTCGATGACGAACGGCCGGTATCGGGAATTGGTGGCCTGGTCGAAGTAGGACAGGTCCACGCCGGAATGGTTGGAATGGGTGGTCAGGTCGAAGTCGGTGCGGTTGGCGATGCCCTCCAACTCGCCCCATTCCTGACCGCCGAACTGGAAGCGGTATTCGATGTCCACAGTCCGCTTGGAGTAGTGCGACAGCTTCTCCTGCGGGTGCTCATAGACACGGAGGTTGTCCTTGGCGATCCCCAGATCGGTGTACCAGCGCATGCGCTCATCGATCCAGTACTGGTGCCACTCGTCGTCGGTGCCCGGCTCGACGAAGAACTCCATCTCCATCTGCTCGAACTCGCGCGTGCGGAAGATGAAGTTGCCCGGAGTGATCTCGTTGCGGAACGACTTGCCGATCTGGCCGATGCCGAAGGGCGGCTTGCGACGGGAGGTGGTCTGCACGTTCAGGAAGTTCACGAAGATCCCCTGCGCGGTCTCGGGGCGCAGGTAGTGCATGCCGTCCTCGGTCTCGACTGGCCCGAGGTGGGTCTTGAGCATCATGTTGAACTCGCGCGGCTCGGTGTACTGGCCGCGGGTGCCGCAGTTCGGACACGGCACGTCGGAGACGTCGTTCTCGGCGACGTCTTTGCCGGTCCGGGCGGCGTACTCCTCGGCCAGCTGGTCCGCGCGAAAACGCTTGTGACAGGAGGTGCATTCGACAAGAGGATCGTGGAAAGCGGTGACGTGTCCGGAGGCGGCCCACACCTGGCGCGGCAGGATCACCGACGAGTCGAGGCCGACGACGTCGTCGCGACCCTGCACCATCGCCTTCCACCACGCGCGCTTGATGTTGTCCTTGAGTTCCACGCCGAGGGGGCCGTAGTCCCAGGCCGACCTCGTGCCGCCGTAGATCTCTCCGCACGGGTAGACGAACCCACGGCGCTTGCAGAGACTGACGACGGTGTCGATCCGGTCGGCTGGCACTGACCCTCCATGCGGGCGAACTCAAGGTCGGCGAGACAAACAAGGGTAGTCCGCAACGCCCGCGGGCCCGCCAGGGGCTGGCGCGCTCGACCCGTTCCGGACGACGGCCGCGGCGCCGTCCGGAACGGGAAGGGGCAACGGGCCTGGGCGTGAGCGAGTGGGAGCCAGGGCGACCTGCTGGCCGGGTGCGCGCCAGCTTGCTCAAGCGTGCGCGCGAAAGGCGGCCCGAGCTGTCGTCAGGGGTGCCAGCGGGGCATTCCGGACGTCGGCGGCTCCCGGCAGGGCTATGGGCAGGGCTGTGGAAGTCGCCCTCCAAGTGCGCTGCGAGGTTCTCGGGGAGCTGCCGGGCTGTCCGGGAGCCGCCAACTGCCCGGCAGTCGCCAGGCTGACAGGCGGGCAGCGGGCTGATGGGCAGTCAGCGGGCTGACGCAGGCAGAGGGCTTACGCGGGCAGAGGGCTTACGCAGGCAGGTAGGGGTCTGACGGGCAGGCAGCGGGGCTCGGGTGTCAACGCGCCCTCGGATGGTCGGCAGGTTCTCAGCACTCGGCGGGTCCTCGGCACCCGGCGAGGCTCTGGGTGCCGATGTGCCCGGGTGCTGACGGGCTCGGCGTCCGCGCGCTCTCAGGCATCCGCGCGCTCGGGCGCCTGCGCGCTCTCGGGTTGTGTGCACGCTCTCGGGTGTCTGCACGCTCTCGGGTCTCGGGGGCTCTCGGGTGTCGGAGGGCTTCGGGGGCGCGGGCTCTCAGGGGGCCCGCAGGCCCTCAGGGAGTGCGGGCTCTCAGGGGTCGGGGGGCCTGGGGGACGGCGGGCTGGCGCTTGCCGTAGAGGCGGTGAGCTCGTTGCCCGTGGCCGTGTCGACCAGCTTGCGGTTCGGTGGCGGGGGGCGTTCGGCGTTGTCGGCGGGTGGGTTGCCCTGGTGTCACCGGGCTGTGGTGGGGCCGCCTGCCTCGCCGAGGTTGACGGTGTCCGCGTCGGCGGCGAGGAGGCTGGTGTGCCTGCGGGTGGCGCCGGGAGCGGCCTCGACCACCACCTCGTACGCGGCGGGTTCGGTGGTGTCCGCTTCGGCGAGGAGCGGGATGACATGAGTACGGACGTCGAAAGGAGACAGCGATTTGCGGTAGGCGGACACGGAAGCGAACTCCACGGTCAGCACCCAACTGGTCGCCGACTCGGTGGACCGGGCCAGCAACCCCCGCACGCAGCCGGGCTGGGCCAGCAGCAGCTCCAGGGCATGCTGCGCGCGGGTGGTGAACGGCTCGGGCTCGGCGACGGTGAACCTGGCGATCAGCAGCACGCGCGGGCGCCTTTCCTGGACGGCAGTGCGAAGATGCAGCACCGTAGCCCAACCGCCCTGGGAGGCACTGTGCGGCGAACACGGTCGTTGAAGGCGCCGCTGCTCGCGGGGGACGGGCCGTTGGCCCGGGTGCCGCCGGTGGTGGCTTTCGCCCTGGTCATCGCGGTGTTCACGGCGGGGGTGCTGATTCGCGGCCCGGTCGGCGCGGGACTGCTCGGGGTGCTCGCGGCGGGGGTGCTGGCGCTGCTCGCGGCCACGTGGCGGGTGCTGTCACCCGCGCACCGGCTCGGGCGGGTGCTGGTGCTCGGCGTGCTCGTCGCGGTCATCGTCTCCGTGCTGTGACCACGGCGCGCACCTCGCTGCCCGCCGTGAACTGCGGAAGCGCCTAATATGAACACGGTAACCATCATCCGGGCAGGCGACTCCGCCGCCGGTCAGCGAGGAGAGGACGACGTCGATCGTGACCTCGGAAGCCGCGTCGCACGAGCTGCGGGCAGCCGCCGAGCAGCACGAGCACTCGCCTGACCGGCCGGTGGTCGAGCCGGTCCACCGACGGCCCGCCGTGACCCTGACCGCCGCGGGCGACCTGCTGCGGGCACTTGCCGCGCCCGTGCGGATCGCCATCGTGCTTGAGCTGCGCGAAGCCGACCGGTGCGTGCACGAGTTGGTGGAGGCGCTCAACGTCGCCCAGCCGCTCATCAGCCAGCACCTGCGGGTGCTCAAGTCCGCGGGCGTCGTCTATGGGGAGCGCCACGGCCGCGAGGTCGTGTACCGGCTCGTGGACGAGCATCTCTCACATATCGTGGTGGACGCTGTAGCGCACGTGGAGGAAGGCGACGCCCGGTGACGATGACTGACCGATCCTCGGCGACCGTGCCCGGCAGGCGCTCCACGCGCCAGCGCACGGCCGTCGCACAACTGCTGGACCAGCTCGACGACTTCCGCTCCGCCCAGGAACTGCACGAGGAACTGCGCAAGCGCGGCGAAGGCATCGGGCTGACCACGGTCTACCGAACGCTGCAATCGTTAGCAGACGCGGGCGAGATCGACGTCTTGCGCACCGACTCCGGCGAGGCCATCTACCGGCGGTGCTCCAGCCACCACCATCACCACCTGGTGTGCCGCTCCTGCGGCCACACGGTGGAGGTGGAGGGCCCGGCGGTGGAGCGCTGGGCGGACCGCGTGGCGGCGGAGAACGGGTTCTCCCAGATCAGCCACACCGTGGAAATCTTCGGAACCTGCGAGCGCTGCGCCTGACCACGATCGCTGACGGCCACCTCGGACCGACAGTCGGCTAGCGGCCCCGCGCGGCCGGACACCGTCGGGTTCCAGCAAGCCCGGTCGGCACCGGCTTCAGCGCGCACTGCGGGGCGTCTGACCAGGCTTCGATGGGCACCGGTGACCGTGGTCGGGCGCAACCTAGACGAGCCGCCGATACGCGCCGAGTCACCGCGCGTATCGGCGGCCCAAGGGCTGTCAAGAAGGCCGCTACCGCGGCCTCGGTCGGTATGCCGTTCGTCGTGGGGCGGGGCTTGCCAGTGGCCTGGTTATTGCTCGTAGGGGTTTTCCGGCTGGGTGATCCTGGCGACGTCCTCGACGGACAACGTGGGGACGTAGTCGGTTTCCTTGGTGGCCGAGCCGGGCTGGACCTGGCCGGTGACCTCGACCCAGGTGTCATTGGTCAAGCCCGATGCGGCTGGGCCGTCCAGCTTCACCTTCACCGGGAACGCGTCGGCGGCGCAGCAGGCGATGCTGAGGCGGGCCAGGAAAGTGTCCTCGCCCTGGACGACGATGAAGCCGGTCAGGCGCACGGTGCGGCCGTTGAGAGAGCCGCCGGAGTCCCAGGCGGCGCGGGCGGCGAAGTCGCTCATCGGGAGCGAGACGACGTCGCCCTGGGGAATCGCGGGGAACAGGGCTGAGCCGTCGGTGCCCGAGGAGCGGCTGGCCGCGGCGCGATTGTCGCCGCGCATCACCGAGTCGGAGCCCAGGGCGGGCGGGGCGATGAGGAAGATCGCCAGCACCGGCAGGAGCAGCAGCCACGCGCTGCGCGCCGAGTGGTTGTGGTCGCCGTGGGCGTCCGGGGCGCTTGTCAGACTCCCCGCGGCCTGCGGGGCGCTGGAGTGCTCCCCGCCGTCCTGAGCGCTCGCGGTGACACCGGAGGCGCCGTCCGCGATGGTGGCGGCGGTGGCCGTGCCTGCCGGGGCGGTGTGCGCGGCGTGGGCGCTGTCGGTGGCAACGGCGCCTGTGTCGGTGTGGCGGGCGGCCAGGAGGTCGCGGCCGATGGACACCGCGGCCAGCAGGACCATGATCAGGCCACCGGCGATCAGCCAGTACTGGTGGGCGGGCTTGACGTAGAGCAGGTACGTGCCGGTGAACGAGATCTTCAGCAGCGCGCCGCCCACCAAGACCAGCAGGATGTTCTGGGTTTCCCGCCTCATCCGACACCTCCGAGGAAGACGACGCCCGAGAGGACCGCGCAGACCGTGGCCACGACGAACGTGGCCGGGCCGAAGCGGACCGCGAAGGACTTGCCGAAGGTGCCCGCCTGCAGGGCGAACAGCTTGACGTCGATCGCCGGGCCGACCACCAGGAACACGAGCTTGGGCAGCAGCGGCATGCCCGAGATGGACGCCGCCACGAACGCGTCCGCCTCGCTGCACAGGGCCAGCAGGACGGCGAGGGCCGCCATCACGATGACACCGAAGACGATTTCCTCGCCCAGGGTGTCGACCCACTCGCGAGGGATGACGACGTTTAGGACCGCCGCGGTGAGACCGCCGATGACCAGGAACCCGCCCGCGTCGACCAGGTCGGCGCGGGAGGTCTCGAAGAACATGCGCCAGCGGGAGCGCCCGTCGAGGTCGGGCATGCGGCGCAGGGCGCGCTCGATGATCCACTCGGCCTTGCCGAAGCGGGCCCACAGCCAGCCCATGACGATCGCGGTGGCCAGCGAGCCGACCAGGCGGGCCAGCACCATGCCCGGGTTGTTCGGGAAGGCGACGTTCGTCGCGACCAGCACGATCGGGTTCACCGCTGGCGCTGCGAGCAGGAACGCCAAGGCGACCGAGGTGGGCACCCCCTGCTGCATCAGCCTGCGGGCCACCGGGACGGCCGCGCACTCGCAGGTCGGCAGGGCCACGCCCGAGACCCCGGCCACCGGGACGGCGATCGACTGGCGCTTGGGCAGCAGCCGGTTCAGCGCCGACGCGGGCACGAACGCCGCGATCGCCCCGCTGATGAGCACGCCCAGCACCAGGAACGGCAGCGCCTGCACGCAGACGGCGACGAAGATGGTCGAGCCGGTCTGGATGGCCGGGACGTCGAGCCAGGACGCCAGCCAGCTCTGCCCCACCAGGGCCGCGATCAGCAGGACGCAGAGCACCTCCAGGGAGGTGATCCGCCGCTTCGGCTCGGCCGGGGCCGCGGCCTGCCGGTCCGCGACCGCCACCGGCCCGCCCTGGGGGTCGCCGGGCTCGGGAGAACTCCGCGGCTGTTCGCTCATGAGCGCCTGCCGCCCGTCGGGGTCCAGCGGTGCAAGAGGGTCACCTGCCGAATGATGCCGGCCAACGCATCACTTGTGTGGGCCACTGGCGGCACTTCGCCCACTGGCCGTTCCCAAGAGCTCGCCGCGCAACTGGGAAGCCGTGGACACCACCAGCATGAGCAGGGTGCCGAGCGCGGGCGCGGTGAGCCCGTCGGCAGGGAAGGCGTAGCGCAGGGTCACGTCCATCCCCCGATCGGTGTGGACCACGCCGAGCGTGCCGAACAGGCCCTGGCCCGCGCGCTCGGACGCCGACACCGCCAGCGCCGGGTCGTCGGGCAGGTCCCAGGCGACGACGCAGGTCAGGCTGAGCACCGTCAGCCCTTCGGCGAGCTGCATGGCCTGCACCGCGCACGGGACGTCGGCGTGCCGGAAAGTGAGCGCGCCGTCGTCGTCGACGTTGACGTCGTGGTAGTGCTCAAGGGCTTCGCGGGCCTTGCCGAGCAGGCTCGCGGTGTTCGCCGCCTCCGTGGTCATACGGGTCCTCCCTGGGTGAGCCGCGCGGCGACTTCGGCCGAGTCGGCCGCCGCGCCGAAGCGGCGGTCGCGCCGGGCGTAGGTCTCGACAGCGCTCCACAGGTGAAGCCGGTCGAAGTCGGGCCACAGGATGTCCTGGAAAACCAGCTCCGCGTACGCGGACTGCCAGAGCATGAAGTTCGAGGTGCGCTGTTCGCCGGACGGCCGGATGAACAGGTCCACGTCGGGCATGTCGGGCTGGTACATGTGCCGCCCGAGCGTGCGCTCGTCCACCTTCTCGGGGTTGATCTTCCCGGCTGCCGCGAGCCGGGCGATCTCGCGGGCGGCGTCGCCGATCTCCGCCCGCCCGCCGTAGTTGACGCACATGGCGAGGTTGAGCACGTCGTTGTGCTTGGTGCGCTCCTCGGCGACCTCAAGCTCCTTGATGACGCTCTGCCACAGCCGCGGCCTGCGCCCGGCCCAGCGGACCCGGACGCCCATCTCGTCCAGCTCGTCGGTGCGGTCGCGGATGACGTCGCGCGAGAAGCCCATGAGGAACCGGACCTCCTCGGGGCTGCGCCGCCAGTTCTCGGTGGAGAAGGCGTAAAGCGAGAGCCACTTGACCCCGATCTCGATACAGCCGCGCGCCGCCTCGACGACCTGGGCCTCGCCGCGCTTGTGCCCCTCGATCCGGGTGAGTCCGCGCTGGTTGGCCCAGCGGCCGTTGCCGTCCATCACGATCGCCACGTGCTTGGGCACGAACTCGGCTGGAATCGCGGGCGGACGCGCGCCGGAAGGATGCGGATCCGGGGGCGCGATCGGCCGCCCCGCCTCACGCCTGCTGATCCGCCGCCGTCGCAGCACCACACACTCCTTCGCATCCCGGGACTTGGCACGCCGACCCTACTGACCCGCCCGGCCCAACCCGCGCGGCACCGTGGCCTACCCCTTTCCGGCACTCCATCATCCCGGACCCGCTCATCCGGCGACGCCAGTTATCCACATGCCCCCGATTCATCCACAGATTTCGCGCACCCCTTCCACCAGGTCTGACACCCGATAGACTGGAGCGGGGCAGCCCCCCGGGAAGGGTGGGGGCATGTCACCCGCGCGCGAGGGGCGCTTGCGTTGTGCGCAGTGACATCACCGGGCAGGCCTCTCGCGGCAGCAGCACCCGGGCAGGCCTGTCACGGCGACGGCACCGGGCAGGCCGTCACAGTGGCAGCGCCGGGGCAGGCCCCTCGCGCGATTTGGGAAGCACTCGCCAGTGGGCGTCCGGGGTGGGATTGGGCGCTGGCCGAGGGGCGGGACCGGTGCCGGTGGATCAGTCGGGGTCTGGGAGCGGGGTGGGCGGGTGGGGGTCGAAGGGGCGGCGTTCGACTAGGGGGAGGGAGCGTAGTTGGCGTTCAAGGTGCCATTGGAGCAGGGCGGCAACCAGGCCGCTGGTCTCGCGGCGGGTGGCGTCGGTGGCTTGTTCCGCTGTGTCCCAGCCGCCGGTGGCTAGGGCGTTCATCAAGGTCAGGGACTCGTGGGCGGGGCTGGCGGAGCCGGGAGGCTTGCAGCGGGGGCACACCGACCCGCCCGCTGGGACGCTGAAGGCTCGGTGGGGGCCGGGGTCGCCGCAGCGGGCGCATTCGGTGATGGCGGGGGACCAGCCCGCGAAGGCCATGGCGCGGAGCAGGAACGCGTCCAGGACCAGGGACGCGTCGCGGTGGCCGTCGGCGAGGGCGCGGAGGGCGCCCGCGACCAGCAGGTAGAGGCGCAGGACAGGCTCGCCCTCTTCGGCTGACATGCGGTCGGCGGTTTCGAGGACGGCGCAGGCCGCCGTGTAGCGCTGGTAGTCGTGGACCAAGCCCGCGCCGAAGGCGTCGAGGGTGTGCACCTGGGTGATCACGTCCAGGGTGCGGCCGGTGTAGAACTGCACGTCCACATGGGCGAACGGCTCGACCCGGGCGCCCAGCCGCGACGTGGTGCGGCGGACACCCTTGGCCACCGCGCGGACCTTGCCGTGCTTCTGGGTGATCAGCGTGATGATGCGGTCGGCCTCGCCGAGCTTCTGCACGCGCAGCACGACCCCCGTGTCGCGGTACAGGCTCACCGGGTCATTCTCGCACGCGCTAGAGCGCCGCCAGGCTCACGATCAGGAAGATCAGGCCGGTCACGCAGCCCAGGCCGCCGAGGATCGTGCCGATCAGGCAGAACGTCCTCGTCGTGTTCGACGCCGACTCGGCCATCTGGTAGTTGCCCTGCATCTTGTACTGGGCGACCTCGTTCGACTTCATGATCGCGAGGATGCCGAAGATCAGGGCGAAGAAGATCGTCGCGATCGCCCAGCCCTTGTAGTCGGGGATGGCGTTGATGTCGGGGTAACCGGGCTGGCCGTACCCGTAGCCAGGCTGGCCGTAGGGGGCGGGCTGGCCATACGGCGGCTGCTGACCGTACGGCGCGGGCGGACCGTAGGGCTGCGGCTGCTGGCCGTACGGCTGGCCGTAAGGCGGCTGGCCCTGCGGCGGCTGCTGGCCGTAGGGCTGCGGCTGGCCATAGGGATTGGTCACGTTTGGTCCCCCTCGAACACCGACTCAGTGCGCGAGAGCGTAACGGGTGCCGCCGACAGACTTGCCGGGGATGTCGGCAAGCGCGGTCGTGCTCACACGTACAGCCCCATGAAGGGCAGGTTCCTGGCCACGAACCACAGCGCCAGCACGGTGACCGCCGCGTGCGGCGCCCACCGCCAGTGCAGCCAGCTGCGCACGTGCCTGGCCCGCACCCGGCCGACCGCCCAGGCCGCCGTGCTCCACGCGAACAGGACCAGGAAGACCAGGGACACCGCGTTGTAGTGCAGCGCGTCGAGCAGACGGCCGTGCAGCAGGCTGTAGACCATCCGGAACCCGCCGCAGCCGGGGCAGCAGATCCCGGTGAGCGCCTTCGTCGGGCACTCCGGGAGCCAGCCGCCCGGGGTAGTCGGATCGGCCAGGGCCACGGCCACACAGCCCGCGGCGGCGACGCCGACGAGGACCAGCGGCGGGCCGAGGGCGGCGGGCAGAGACCGGCGGGGAACGTGCACGGCTACCCGAGGATGACGACCGTGCCCGCGGCCCAGTCATGCAGGCCGCGCTGGCGGCGCTCGTCGTAGGCCGCGGTCAGGAAACAGATCAACGGAAACACCCACAGCACCGCCGCGCGCGCCGCCGCCCGCTTCCAGCCGGGCGGGTCGCCAGTGGCGTCGTGGGCGATCTCCACGCCGAGGATCTTCTTGCCCGGGGTGGTGCCGCGCGCCCCGACCAGCGTGGTGTCGTAGACGAACCCGACCAGCGACACCGCGACCACGAACGCGACCGCGCGCAGCACCGGGTCGGTCAGCCCCGGCAGCAGCGCCAAGACCGCCAGCACGGCGGGCACGCCGACCACGGTGGTGTCGATCAGCCGCGCGCCGACCCGGGCGCCGAGGGTGGCCAGCGGGACGACGCCGCGCGCGCCGACCGTGACGCGCTCGATGTCCGGGCGGTGCTCCACGTCAGAAACCCAGTCGGCGCAGCTGCTTGGGGTCGCGCTGCCAGTCCTTGGCGACCTTGACGTGCAGGTCGAGGTACACCCGGGAGCCCAGCAGCGCCTCGATGTGCTTGCGGGCGGTGCTGCCGACGTGCTTGAGCCGCTCGCCGCGGTGGCCGAGCACGATGCCCTTCTGGCTGGCCCGCTCGACGTAGAGCAGCGCGTGCACGTCGATCATGTCGTCGCGGCCCTCGCGGGGGGCCATCTCCTCGATGGTGACCGCGATCGAGTGCGGCAGCTCGTCGCGCACGCCCTCCAGCGCCGCCTCGCGGATCAGCTCGGCGACCAGGGTGGCTTCCGGCTCGTCGGTCAGCTCGCCGCCGGGGTAGAGCTGCGGGCCTTCGGGCAGCCGGGCGACGAGCAGGTCGGCGAGGGTGGCCACCTGGAAGCCGTCGACCGCGGACACCGGCACCAACTCGGCGAACTCCATGACCTCCTGTAGCGCCAGGAGCTGCTCGCCCACCTGGTCAGGCGAGACCAGGTCGGTCTTGGTGACGACGCCGATGACCGGGGTGCGTTTGGCGACCTTGGCCAGTTCGGCGGCGATGAACCGGTCGCCCGGCCCGACCTTCTGGTCGGCGGGCACGCAGAAGCCGACGACGTCGACCTCCGACCAGGTGTCCCGGACGATGTCGTTGAGCCGCTGGCCCAGCAGCGTGCGCGGCCGGTGCAGGCCGGGGGTGTCGATGATGATGAGCTGCGCGTCCTCGCGGTGCACGATGCCGCGGATGGCGTGCCGGGTGGTCTGCGGCTTGCTGGAGGTGATCGCGACCTTGCTGCCGACGAGGGCGTTGGTGAGCGTGGATTTCCCGGCGTTGGGCCTGCCGACGAAACAGGCGAAGCCGGAGCGATGGCCCTCGATGGTGCTGGTCACCGACTCATTGTGCCTTCCGCGCCCCGGGCGGGGTGATGCGGTGCAGCTCCAGCGTCGCGGGCAGCGGCGCCACCCCGGGGCCGCCCTCGGCGAGCCAGGTGTCGAGGTCGTCGACGGCCGCGTCGGTGAGCACGAAGCCCAGCCACACCGGTTTCCCGCCCTTGGCCTGTACCACGACGACGTTGGACGTCGCGCAGGTGTCGAGGCACTCGGCGACCCGGACGACGGCGCCGTGCCGGGCGGCGACATCCTTGATGCGGGCGAGCTGGTAGCCGTGGTCGACCTCGGGGTGCTTCTTCACGGTGCCGCAGCAGCAGTCGCGGCACACGGTGACCCGGACGCTCACCGGACCACCTCACTTGTTCGGTGGCCCCGCGCGCCCACGCACTGCGTCAATGATTCACTCGCAAGCTCGCTCACCGGACCACCTCACTTGTTCGGCGGCCCCACGCGCCCACGCACTGCGTCAATGGTTCACCCGCAAGCTCGCTCACCTGAGCACGTCGATGACGGCGCCGGAGGCGTCGGCGCGCAGCACCGGGGCGGCCGCGGCCAGGTCCCGCACGGCGGCGACCGACGCGGCGTCGACCTCGCCGGACTCGGTGACCACGGCGGCGGCTTCGATGCCCTCGGCCCCGCTGGACACCGCGGCGGCCACGGCGGCCTGCAACGCGGTGAGCCGCAGCGAGGGCAGCGCGACGGTGGCCGCGGCGTAGGTGCGGCCGTCGGTGTCGCGGACGGCGGCGCCTTCGGCCGCGCCGGTCCTGGCCCGACTCGACCGGGCCAACGTGACGATCTTCGCGTCCTCCGGGTCCAGCTCAGCCACGCTCGCCGCTCCTCTCCCACTCCTGGTCGTCGGCGGCGCCGGTCCGCGCCCGCGAATCCACGGCCTGGGTCGGGCGCACGACCACCGAGGTGATGCGCATCCGGCCGCGGTTGTCCTTGCCGCCCTCGGCCCGGAACCGTAGCCCGCTGATCTCCGCCTCCGCACCCGGCAGTGGCACACGTCCCAGCCGCTGGGCGAGCAGGCCGCCCACGGTCTCCACGTCCTGCCCGTCGAGTTCCAGCCCGAACAGGGCACCGAGGTCTTCCACCGGCAACCGGGAGCTGACCCGGACCGCGCCGTCGGAGAGGTGCTCGACGGGCGGGCGGTCGTCGGTGTCGGACTCGTCGGTGATCTCGCCCACGATCTCTTCGAGGATGTCCTCGATGGTGAGCAGACCCGCGGTGCCACCGTACTCGTCCACGGCGATGGCCAGGTGGTTCTTGGAGAGCTGCATCTCGCGGAGCAGGTCGTCCAGGCGCTTGGTGTCGGGCACGAACGTGGCCGGGCCCATGGTGTCGGCCACGGTCTGGGTCTCGGCCGCCGCCTCCATCGAGGCGCGGACCAGGTCCTTGAGGTTGACCACGCCGACGATGTCGTCCACGCTCTCGCCGATCACCGGGATGCGGGTGTAGCCGGTGCGCAGCGACAGCGCCAGCGCCTGGCGCACCGACTTGGCCTGCTCGATCCACACCATCTCGGTGCGCGGCACCATGACCTCGCGGGCGATCGTGCCGCGCAGCTCGAACACCGAGTGGATCATCTCGCGCTCGTCGGCGTCGACAACGCCGCGCTCCTGGGCCATGTCGACCAGCTCGCGCAGCTCGACCTCGGAGGAGAACGGGCCCTCCCGGAAGCCCTTGCCGGGGGTGATGGCGTTGCCGACGAGGATCAGGAACCGCGACAGCGGGCCGAGCACCGAGCCCAGCACGCGCACCGGGCCCGCCGCGATGAGCCCCACGCCGTAGGGGTGCTGGCGGCCGATGGTGCGCGGGCCGACGCCGACCAGGACGTAGGACACCACGGTCATGCCCAGGACGGCCGTCAGCCCGGCGGCCCAGCCGGGGGCGACCGAGCGCATGCAGACGAACGCGACCAGGACCGTGGCGGCCAGCTCGCAGCTCAGCCGCAGCAGGAGCAGCAGGTTGATGTGCCGGGGCCGCTCGGAGACGACCGCGAGCAACTGCTTCGCCCCGGTGCGGCCCGCCCGGACCAGACCCTCGACCCGCGCCTTGGACACCGCGGACAGCGCGGCGTCCGCGCCGGCGAAACTCCCCGCGGCCAGCACCAGCACGACCGCGACGACGAGCAGGCCGAGCGAATCGGCGGACACCCGCGCTCAGTCCTCAGGCCGATCGGGCTCGGCCAGGCCGACCGCGCCGAGCAGTTTGTCGTCCTCGACGCGCTGCTCCGCGCGCCGCTTCGCCTCGGCCGCGGCCGTGCGGAAGTCGGCGAGGATGCGCTTCTGCAGCGTGAACATCTCGCGTTCCTCGGCGGGCTCGGCGTGGTCGTAGCCGAGCAGGTGCAGCACGCCGTGCACGGTGAGCAGGTGCAGCTCATCGATGAGCCCGTGGCCCGCCGCGCGCGCCTGCTCCTTGGCGAAGGCCGGGCACAGCACGATGTCGCCGAGCAGCGCGGGCCCGGCCTCGGAGGCGTCCGGCCTGCGCGCGGAGTCCAGCTCGTCCATCGGGAAGGCCATCACGTCGGTGGGGCCGGGCAGGTCCATCCAGCGCTCGTGCAGGTCGGCCATCACGTCGAGTTCGACAAGCAGCACCGACAGCTCGGCGAGCTTGCTGACGTTCATCCGGTCCAGCGCGAACCGGGCGGCCGAGACGATCGACGCTTCATCGACCGCCACCCCCGACTCGTTGGCGATCTCGATGCTCACCGGCTCATTGTCCCCACACCTGGTCCGGCCTGTCTCAGCGGCCCTGCCGCCTGCCGCCCGCGCGGACCGGCCCGCGCCGGGTTTCCTCTTCTTCCTCCTGGCTGACCGTCCAACGCTCGTAGGCGTCCACGATGTCGCCGACCAGCTTGTGCCGGACCACGTCGCCGCTGGTGAGCTGGGAGAAGTGGACGTCGTCCACGCCGTCGAGGATCTCCTTGACCACGCGCAGGCCGCTGCGCTGCCCGCCGGGCAGGTCGATCTGGGTGATGTCGCCGGTGACCACGATCTTGGAGCCGAAGCCGAGCCGGGTCAGGAACATCTTCATCTGCTCGGGCGTGGTGTTCTGCGCTTCATCGAGAATGATGAAGGCGTCATTCAAAGTACGGCCACGCATGTATGCGAGGGGGGCGACCTCGATGGTGCCCGCCTGCATCAGCCGGGGGATCGACTCGGGGTCGATCATGTCGTGCAGGGCGTCGTAGAGGGGGCGCAGGTACGGGTCGATCTTCTCGTAGAGGGTGCCGGGGAGGAAGCCGAGGCGCTCGCCAGCCTCGACGGCCGGGCGGGTGAGGATGATGCGGTTGACCTGCTTGCCCTGGAGCGCCTGCACCGCCTTGGCCATGGCCAGGTAGGTCTTGCCGGTGCCCGCCGGGCCGATGCCGAACACGACGGTGTTCTCATCGATGGCGTCGACGTAGCGCTTCTGGTTGAGCGTCTTGGGCCGGATGGTGCGGCCACGCCGGGACAGGATGTCGAGGCTGAGCACCTCGGCTGGCGACTCGCTGACCCCGGCGGAGAGCATGGCGACCGTGCGGCGGACGGTGTCCGGGCCGATCTGCTGGCCGCGCCCGGCGAGGGTGGCCAGCTCGGTGAACACGCGCTCGGCGAAGGCGACGTCGGCCGGGGCCCCGGAGAGGGTGACCTCGTTGCCCCGGACGTGGACGTCGGCGTCGAGCAGGTCCTCAGCGAGGCGGAGGTTCTCGTCGCGCGAGCCGAGCAGGCCCAGCACGGCGCCCTCGGGGATGGCGAACCGGGACTGCGCGTCCGTGGCCGGGGTGGTCGTCGCCGATGCGGTCGTCGGAGTGGCGGAACGACGGGGGTCTCCCCCTGGTGCGGTACCCGTCACGTGCTCTCGGTCCTGCCTTCTGCGCCACCGCGCTGTTCGGTGCTGTCCGGTCGGCTGTTCGGCCGTGCTCAGCCTGTGCCACCGATGCTAGTCCCAGGGACCGACAGCGCGCATCGGTGAAAACGGCTCAGCGGCCGAACCCGCCCAGCCGCTCACCGCCGAGAACGTGCAGGTGGGCGTGGAAGACGGTGCGGGAGGCGTCCTCGCCGGTGTTGAACACGAACCGGTAACCGGACTCCTCGATCCCCTCGATCCTGGCCACCTCCGCGCCCGCGGTGAGCACGTCGGCGAGCACCTTGGGGTCGCTCGCGGCCAGCTCCCGGGCGTCCTCGTGGTGCTCCCGGGGCACGACCAGCACGTGCACGCGCGCCTGCGGGCTGATGTCGCGGAAGCAGTACACGGTGTCGGTGCTGTGCACGGCCGTCGAGGGCACGTCGCCGGCGATGATCTTGCAGAACAGGCAGTCCGCGGTGCTCATGCGTGCAGCGTAATGGGACCGCGGCCGAGCCGGGAACGGCATGGCGGCCGACGCGGTTTTCCTCCACTTCGGACTACTCGACAGAAATCCGCTTCACCTATTTGTGGAATTACGACAAAGACCACGGACGGGGGACACTTATCGTTCCGACGTGTGATCGGAGGACAAGCGGAAAGAATGAGCACACTCCCGCCTGGTTCGCCGCGGAACCCGGCGCGCTCATCGCGGAGCAGCTTATGGGAAAGACGCACACCCTGCCACGCCTCGACGCGAACCAGGTCGAGCGGTTCACCGAACTCGGCTATCTCATCCTTCCGGCATTCCTGCCCGCCGATCTGGTCGGGCAGCTCAAGTCCGAAGTGGACCACTGGGTCGACGCGGGGCACCGGGCCCGGTCGATCGCGGCGTGCGCCGCACCCGGGCGCGCCGCGCCGCCGCTGCTGGAACTGGAGATGCCCGCGCACGGCAGACTGGTCGCCTATCCGGCGCTCATGGCGCTGCTCGCCCAGATCATCGCGCCGACGTTCGCGTTTCACCACCTGCACAGCGACCGGCGCGACCCCGGCTCGCCGGGAAAGGCGTGGCACCACGATTACGAGCAGAGCCCGCAGTCCCACCGCACGCACGTGATGGTCCACGCGATGCATTACCTGGCCGGGCTGGACAAGTCGACCGGCGGGCTGGCCACGCTTCCCGGGTCGCACCGCGAGGTGGCGGAGAAGACCGCGCGCGCCCATCTCGGCACGGCGGCGCTGCCCGGCGAAGTCGTCATCGAGGATCTGCCGCCGGGCTCGACGGTGCTGTTGCATTCCGCGCTGTTCCACGCCCGCAGGCCGTCGCGGGCCGAGCGCGGCGGTCCCCGCTACCTGATCGACGGGTCCTATTGCCAGACCGGGATCCGCTGGCCCAGCGTCAAACCGTACTGGCGGCACATGCTGGCCAGGGCGCGGGAACTGCGGCTGGACCACGGCCGCCTGCCGGATCTGTTCGCCGAGCGGCATTTCGCCGAGTACACCCGGCCCACGGCGCGAACGAGCCGCGCATGACGGGAAACCTGGTCACGGATCTGCGGGCCCGGGAGCGGTGGACGACGCGGCTCTCCGGGCAGGAGCGCGCCCTGCTGCGCGAAGACTGCCTGGCCGGTCGATGGGACGCCGCCGCGCCGGTGCGGGCGAGAATCCGGGATTTCGCGCGGCAGGCGATCGAGGCCACCGGCGTCGCCCTGATCGCCGACGCGTTCGACCCGACGCTGTCCGAGGCCGACGCGGTCCGCTGTCTTTGCTTCGCCGTAAGGGATTTCGGGGAGATCGTGCCGCAGACGCCCCGGGGCGCGTACTTCGAGATACTCCGCGACACCGATGGCGACGGGGCGACCGAACTGGCCCTGCACACCGACACCACCGACATGCTCATCCTGCTGTGCCTGCGCCCGGCCGCGGACGGCGGCGGGCAGACCCTGCTGGCGAGCGTGCGGCAGGTGCACGAGATCCTGCGGACCGAGCGCCCGGACGTGCTCGCCACGCTCCGGGCCGACTGGAGTTTCGACCGGCGCGGCCGTCCGGGCCCGCAGCTGATCGTCCGGCCGATCATCACCGAGGACGACGGGTCGGTCGGCTGCTACTACTCGCCCCGCACCGCGCGCAAAACCCCTGCGCTGCACGGAAAAAGTCTGACCCGGGAGCAGACGGAGGCGCTGGACTTCCTCGACGAGGTGCTGCGCAGGCCGGAGGTGGAACACCGGCTGTCGATGGCGGCGGGCGACCTCTTGCTGCTGGAAAGCAGCAAAGCGCTGCACGGACGGTCCCCGTTCGTGGACTCGGCCGATCCCCTGGCCGCACGGCGGATGCTGCGGCTTTGGCTGCGGTTCGGCCCGCGGGCCTGACGGCGCGGGGCGGGCGGGCATGCGGGTTCTGGAGACGGTCGACTTCGATGAGGTCCTGCGCCGGTTCACCGCCGAGCACATGGCCGACCGCGCGCACGAGGCGAACACCAACCGCGACGCGCTGCTGTCGCTGCGGCGCGCCGACGAGCTGTTCGCGCGGTGGACGAGAGTCGCGTTAGGACGGTCTGAGGTCCGGGACGTCATTCTGCCCTGGCACACCAGCGAAGGAGGCGCGATCACCCTCGTCCCCCCGTCCGGGCTCACCGTCGCCGACGCGGCGGCGTGGCTGTCCCCGATCACCCGCCGCTACGCGACGCTGTGCCCGACTTGCTGGCGCAAGCTTGAGCGCATGGGCGCGCGGGAGCCGACACCGGTTTTCCTGAGCACCCGGGCGATCGACCGCCCCGACTACGCGGATCTGCGCGTCCGGGACGGCCTGGTGCACCTCGACGGGCTGCACCGCCTCGTTTCCTGGGAACTGCACAACCTGCTCGCCGACGCCGAAGTGGAGGCGTACGTGGCCGGTCTCTGAGCCCGGCGCGCGCGGCGGACCGACAGCACCGACAGGGGTTCGGATTACATGGACAGCAAGATCTGCGTGGTCACCGGCGCGGGCAGCGGAATCGGCCGCGCCTGCGCGCTCGCCCTTCTGGACGACGGGTGGTCGGCCGTGCTGGCGGGCCGCCGCCGCGATCCCCTGGTGGAAACCGCGGCGCTGTCGGGCCTCGGCCAGGACCGGGTCGTGGTCGTTCCCACCGACATCGGGAAACCCGATCAGGTCGCGGCCCTGTTCGACACCGTGCGGGCCCGGTTCGGGCGTCTGGACCTCTTGCTCAACAACGCCGGGAAGGGAATGCCCGCGACGCCGATCGACGAGGTCGCCTACGCGGACTGGTCGCGGGTCGTGCACGACACCGTCACCGGCACGTTCCTGTGCTCGCAGCAGGCTTTCCGGCTGATGAAGGAGCAGTCGCCGCGCGGCGGGCGCATCGTCAACAACGGCGCGCCGTCCGCGCACGTCCCCCGGCCCAACGCCATCGCCTACACCGCGGCCAGGCACGCCGTTCTCGGGCTGACCAAGGCGCTGTCGCTCGACGGCCGCGAATTCGACATCGCGTGCGGGCAAATCGACCTCGGAAACGTGCGCCCGCCGGACGGCGGTGAGCAGCCGCCGTCGAAACAGGCGGACGGCTCGCTCGACGTGGAGCCGACGATGGAGATGCGGCAGGTCACCGACACCGTTCTCCTCATGGCCTCGATGCCACTCGACGTGAACGTCCAGTACGTCACCGTGCTGCCGACCAAAATGCCCTACGTCGGACGAGGATGACCATGACCGCCCAGCCCGCCCGAGCGAGCCTGACCGCCCTGGGCGGCCCCCGGTTCGCCACGATGACGAACACCCCGCTGGTCCGGCTCCGCGTCACCGTGGCGGGCCGCTCCCACGTCCTTGGCCTGAAGCTGGAACAGGCCAACCCCACCGGGTCGATCAAGTACCGCACGGCCCTGGGGCTGGTCGCCGAACTCGACGCCGACGCCCCGCTGCTGCCCGGGTCGCGGGTCGTGGAGTCCACCTCGGGCAACCTCGGCATCGCGCTGGCGTGGCTGCTGGGCAACCTGGGCTGCGGGTTCGTCGCGGTCATCGATCCCAAGGCGCCGCCGAAGGTCCGCGAGTCGCTGCTGGCGAACCGGGCGAGGGTGGTGGAGGTGGCCGAGCGGGACGCGCACGGCGGCTACCTGCTGACCAGGATGGCCAAGGTGGCCGAGCTGCTGGCCGCCGACCCGGGCCTGCGGTGGACCGACCAGTACGGCAACCGGGGCAACCCGGAGGCGCACCGCACGACACTGGCTCCGGAGCTGCTGCGGCAGACCGGCGGCGACCTGGACGCGGTGTTCGTCGCGGTGAGCACGGGCGGGACGCTCGCAGGGGTGGCCGAGTCGCTGCGGCTCACCGCGCCTTCGGCCCGCATTCACGCCGTGGACGTGGAGGGGTCGCTGGTGCTGTCCGACCGGGCGCACCCGCACCTGCTCACCGGGATCGGCGCGACCCGCAAGTCGTCGTTCCTGCGGGCGGAGCACTACGACCACGCCGCGCGGGTCAACGACATCGAGGCGATCGCCTACTGCCGGGCGCTGGCGCGGGAGACCGGGCTGAGCGTGGGCGGGTCCGGGGGCGCTGCGGTCGCGGCGGCCGTGTCGGCGATCCGGTCGGCCGCGCGCGCCGGTGTCCCCCCGCCGCGGTTCCCGGTGGCGGTCATCGCCGACGGCGGCAACCGGTACCGGGCCACGCTCTATGACGACACCTGGCTCGCGGCCCGGCACGCGCTCGCGCCCGTGCTGGCCGCCGAGCACGCCGTGCGCCGCGGCGTGGGGTTCCGGTTGTTGCGCGGCAGGCACGGCTGACAGCGCTAACACAGAACAGGTAAGGAGTCGTCAATGGCTGACGGTCAGGAAATCCGGTACCTGCCCCGCGCCGACGTCGTGCGCGCCGCCGAGGACGTGGACGTGGTGGCGGTCGTCGAGCGGGCGCTGCTGCTGCACGCCGAGGGGCGCACGACCCTGCCGGACGAGGCGTACCTGGGCTGGGAGACGGCCGGGGGCAGCCCGGCCCGCAGCCTCGCGCTGCCCGGCGCGCTGTGGGGCGAGCCCCGGGCGGTCGGCCTGAAAGTGATCAACGCCAGCCTGGGCAACACCGGCCGCGGCCTGCCTCGGGCGCAGGGCCTCACCCTGGTGTTCGACCCGGAGACCGCGCACCCGACAGCGATCATGGAGGCGGCGCACCTCAGCGGCCTGCGCACGGCCGCGTACACGGTGCTGAGCGTGCGCGCGCTCGCCCGGCGGCCGGTCGAGCGGGTCGCGGTGATCGGGTGCGGGCCGATCGGCGCCACCCACGTCCGGATGCTGGCCGCGGCGCACCCCGGCGCGGTGTTCACCCTCTACGACCAAGACCCCGACCGGGTCGAGCGGGTGGCGCGCGCGTTCGCGGGCGACGTGGCCTGCGACGCGGCGACCCGGTGCGAAGACGCCGTGCGGGGAGCCGACGTCGTGGTGACCGCGACGACGACCACGACCGGCTACCTCCCGCACGACTGGTTGCGCCCCGGCGCGCTGATCGCGCACGTGTCCCTGGACGACGTGCTCGCCGAGGTGGTGCTGCGGGCGGAGGTCGTCCTGGTCGACGACTGGCCACTGGTGAGCGCCGACACGCGCAGGCTGCTCGGCCGGATGCACCGCGACGGGGACCTGCTCGGGCCGGGCAGGGGACCCGCAGGGCCGGTGCGGACGGGCCCGAGGACCGTGGACGGCACGCTCGCCGACGTCGTGGCGGGCAGGCACCCCGGCCGCACGTCCGACGACGAGGTGATCCTGAGCAACCCGTTCGGCATGGGCGTGCTGGACGTCGCCGTCGCGGCGGAGGCGGTGCGGGCCGCCGAACGACTCGGGCTCGGCATGGTCCTGCCGGTGTGATCGGGAAACGGGCCCAGAAAAGGAGGAAGCCGCGCGGGCGGTGAAGCCTGGGGGTCGCTCCACCGCCCCGCGCGGCGCCGCCGGACCGAGGGGGGAGGTGTCCGGCGGTAGTCGTCGCACGCGTCCACGGCGGACCGTGGAGGCGTTGCCGGTAAAGAATAAACCCTGGTCGCCGGTCAGCGCCAGCGTGCGGTCAGCGCGCCCAGGGCACCCAGCGCCACCGCGGCGGCGGTGGAGGTGCGCAGAACGGACGGTCCCAACCGGACCGAGCGCGCGCCCGCCGCTTCGAGCGCGGCGATCTCGTGATCAGCGAGTCCGCCTTCAGGACCGACGACGAGCACGAGGTCACCCGTTTCGGGCAATGGGACCGCCGTCAACGGCGTCGCCATGTGCGCTTCGAGCACAAGGGTGGCCGAACTTTCCCCCACAAGGGTGAGAAGTCCGGGCAGCCCGACCGGGTCGGCCACCTCGGGCACCCAGGGCCGCCGAGCCTGCTTCGCGGCCTCCCGGGCGGTGCTGCGCCAGCGACTGAGAGCCTTCTCACCACGCTGCCCGTCATCCCATTTGGTGACACAGCGGGCCGCGCGCCAGGGGACGATCGCGTCCGCGCCCGCCTCGGTGGCCAGCTCCACCGCCAGCTCGCCCCGGTCGCCCTTGGCCAGCGCCTGGGCGACCACGACGCGCGGCGCGGGCTGGGGCTCGGTCCAGCGGTCGACCACGCTCAGGTCGAGCGAGTCGCGGGCCGCGGCGGCGACCGCGCAGCGGGCCACCGCTCCCCGGCCGTCGGAGACCAGCAGCTCCTCGCCGACGCGCAGCCGCCGGACGGCGGCGGCGTGCCTGCCCTCCGGGCCGTCGAGGGTGAACGCCGCCGCCGCGGGCAGCGCGTCGACCAGGAACAGCGCCAGGGTCATCGGGTGTGGCGCGACCGCAGCCGGGAGAACAGCCCGCTCGGGCGGCCGTTGGCCCCGGCCAGGGTGTGCTCCTCCTCGCCGCGCAGGGCGGCCAGCTCGCGCAGCAGCTCGGTCTGCCGGGGGTCGAGCTTGGTGGGCACCTCGACCTCGATGTGCACGTGCAGGTCGCCGCGGCCGTCGACCCGGCCGGTGGACCGCAGCCGGGGCAGGCCGCGGCCGGGCAGGACCAGCTCGGTGTCGGGCTGGGTGCCCGGCTCCAGCTCCAGCTCCACGGAGCCGTCGATGGTCTCCAGCGGCAGCGCCGCGCCCAGCGCCGCGGTGGTCATCGGGACCCGCAGCGTGCAGTGCAGGTCGGCGCCCGCGCGCTCGAACGTCGCGTGCGGCAGCTCCTCGACCTCGACGTAGAGGTCGCCCGCCGGGCCGCCGCCCGGGCCGACCTCGCCCTGGCCGGACAGCCGCACCCGCATGCCGTCGGCGACACCGGGCGGGATCTTCGCGGTGATCGTGCGCCGCGCCCGGACCCGGCCCTCGCCAGCGCACTGGTGGCACGGGTCGGGGATGACCTCGCCGAGGCCCCGGCAGGTCGGGCAGGCGCGCGCGGTGACGACCTGGCCCAGGAACGAGCGCTGCACCGACTGCACCTCGCCGCGCCCGCCGCAGGTGTCGCAGGTGATCGGGGACGTGCCCGCTGCCGTCCCCGCGCCGCGGCAGACGTCGCACAGGATCGCGGTCTCCACCGCGATCTCCCGGCTGACGCCGGTCGCGCACTCCTCCAGGGTCATCTGGATGCGCAGCAGCGCGTCCGACCCCGGCTGGACCCGGCTGCGCGGGCCGCGGCCACCGCCGCCGCCCGCCGCGCCGAAGAAGGCGTCCATGATGTCGCCGAGGCCGCTGAACCCGGCGAACGGGTCGCGCCCGCCACCGCCGCCGTTGCCCAGCGGGTCGCCGCCCATGTCGACGATCTTGCGCTTCTGCGGGTCCGACAGCACCTCGTACGCGGCGGTGACCTCGCGGAAGCGCGCCTGCGCCGCCTCGTCGGGGTTCACATCCGGATGCAGTTCGCGCGCGAGCTTGCGGTAGGCGCGCTTGATCTCGTCGGAGGTCGCGTCCTGCCGCACCCCGAGAGTGCCGTAGTAGTCCCTCGCCACCGTGTCCAGTCCTCCTGCCCCGGGCACGCCGGGGACCCATTGTCGTCTTTCGGAAAGAGCCCTCTTACTGTCCGAGGATCTCGCCGACGTAGTTCGCCACCGCGCGGACCGCGGCGATGTTGGTGGGGTAGTCCATCCTGGTCGGCCCGACCACGCCCATGCCCCCGAGCAGGGTCGCACGCGTGCCGTAGCCGATGGACACCACCGACGTGCTGCGCATCTCCTCCGCCTCGTTCTCCCCGCCGATGCGCACCGTGATGGTGCCCGGATCGGCGGTGGCGGCGAGCAGCTTGAGCACGACGACCTGTTCTTCCAGGGCCTCCAGCACCTGGCGCAGCGAGTTCGGGAAGTCCGCGGCGTTGCGGGTGAGGTTCGGGGTGCCGCCCAGCACCAGCCGCTCCTCCGGGTGCTCCACCAGCGACTCGACCAGCACCGTGGCCAGCCGGGTCATCGGCTCGCGCAGCTCGCTCGGCGCGGTCTCGGGCAGCTCGGCGACCTTGGCCGCGGCGTCGGTGAGCCTGCTGCCGGACAGGGTCGAGTTCAGCATCGCGCGCAGCCGGGCGACGGCGTCGTCGGACACCACGTCGCCGAGGTCGACCATGCGCTGGTCGACGCGGCCGGTGTCGGTGATCAGCACCATCATCAGCCGGGCCGGGGTGATGCTGACCAGTTCGACGTGGCGGACGGTGGACGTGGTCAGCGTGGGGTACTGCACGATCGCGACCTGGCGGGTCAGCTGGGCGAGCAGCCGGACGCTGCGGCGCATCACGTCGTCGAGGTCGATGGCGCCTTCCAGGAAGCTCTGGATGGCGCGGCGCTCCGCGGCGCTGAGCGGCTTGACGTCGGTGAGGCGGTCCACGAAAAGCCGGTAGCCCTTGTCGGTGGGGATGCGGCCCGCGCTGGTGTGCGGCTGGGTGATGTAGCCGTCCTCTTCCAGCGACGCCATGTCGTTGCGCACTGTGGCGCTGGACACCCCGAGGTTGTGCCGCTCGACAATGGCCTTCGAGGCCACCGGCTCCTGATTGCTCACGTAGTCGGCGACGATCGCCCGCAGCACCTCGAATCGGCGCTCGTCAGTGCTGACCACCTGCCACCTCCCTCGCGTGCTTGACCCGTGTCGAGTCAAGTTTACGGAGCGCCGGGCGTCCTTGGTCGATTCGCCCTGAGATCGACTCGTGGTTGCGTCCTCGGCCCGATCGTCTGAATGATGCTCGGATCGGGTTCCACCCACGCGGTGTCTGGAGCGGCATAGTGTCATCCCCCCTGACCACGGTGTTCCTGCCGATCGCCCTGGCGATCATCATGTTCGGCCTCGGCCTGACGCTGACGGTGGCCGATTTCACTCGGGTCGCCAAGATGCCCAGAGCCGTGCTGCTGGCCCTGGCCGTGCAGGTGATCGTGCTGCCCGCGCTGTGCCTGGGCCTGGTGCTGCTGTTCGACCTGGAGCCCGACCTCGCGGTGGGGATGATGCTGCTGGCGGCGTCGCCGGGCGGGACGACGGCCAATATCTACAGCCACCTCGCGGGCGGCGACGTCGCGCTGAACATCACCCTCACCGCCGTCAACTCGGTGCTGGCGATCGTGACGCTGCCGATCATCGTGAACCTCTCCCTCGCGGGCTTCCTCGGCGCGTCGGGAAGCATCGGCCTGCAACCGGGGAAGATGGTGCAGGTGTTCGCGATCGTCCTGATCCCGGTCGCGGTGGGGATGGCGATCGCGCGCCGCTTCCCGGGCGCGGCGGCCCGGCTGCGGGGGCCGGTGCGGATCGCGTCGATCGTGGTTCTGGCGGCGGTCATCGTGGGCACAATGCTCGCCGAGCGGGCCAACATCGCCCGCCACATCGGCGCCGTCGGGCTGCTGGCGGTCCTGCTGTGCGTGCTGAGCCTGGCCATCGGGTACGCGGTGCCGCTGCTGGCCCGGGTCCCCCGCCCGCAGGCGATCGCCTCGTCGTTCGAGATCGGCATCCACAACGCGGCCCTGGCCATCACCATCGCCGTGTCATTGCTGAACAACGCGACCATGGCGGTCCCGGCGGCGGTTTACGGGGTCGCGATGTTCTTCCCCGCCGCGATCTTCGCCTGGCTGATCAGCCGCCGGAAAACCCCGGTCGCCGCCGTCGCCTGACTCAGCCCCGCCCAGCCGCCCACTCCAGGTTCCGCAAAGCGGCAGCAGCCGCGATCCGCACGATCGGGTCCTCATGCCCCGCCGCCCCCGCCACGATCACGGTCGAGTCCGGTCCCCCGATGAGACTGGCGAGATAGACGGCCTTGCACGCGAGCACGGTCTCGGGCCCCGCCGCCAACTCGGCCAGATGGGGCAACACGGCGGGCCCCAGCGCGGCGACGTCCTCATAGTCGACCGCGTCAGCGGCTAAGCGTCTGCGCATGTCCTGCAAGGTGACCGACATGGGCGCTCCCGGAGTTGGCTGGAAACAGCATGCAGCCAACAAGAGCCCCGAAACACACCCCGGATACCACTAGACGAAAACCCGCCGCCGGGTCACTCACCACCTGCCACAGTGACGCCCATGACGAGAACCCGGGCAGGCGCGGCCCTCGCACTGCTGCTGTTGGCAAGCTGCGCGACCGAGACAGCGGCGCCCGCTCCCCCGCCTCCCCGTCCGCCCGCGGCGGGCCATGAGCACTGCCGCGCGAACCCCGCGCAGATCCTGGTGTATGCCAAGGGAGACCCGGAGATGCGCCAAGTGGTCGAGCAGTTGCGCGGCGACCCGGACATCGCCGCCATCGCGACCGAAGACCAGATGGCGGCCTACGAGCGGTTCAAGGTGCTGTTCAAAGACCAACCCGAACTGGTGAAACTGGCCCGCCCGGAGGCGCTGCCTGCCTCAGTGTGGGTGGCGGTCTCGCCGAACGTCGACCAGGGCCGAATGGCGGAGCGCCTGCGCCAGGAGTTGACCTCGGCCGATTCGGTCGAGGCGAGCCCCTGCGCGTGGCCACCAGAGCCGGACTGAGGCGCCCGTCCGGGTACGCGGCGAGCGGCCACAGCGGAACCCCTGCGACCCCCACCCATCTACCAGCCGCACCCACGCGCGCCAGGTGCCCGATGGTGCCGACCGAACAGCGAACCCGAGCACCTACCAGCAGGAACCCGAAGCTGCCAGGTGCCCGATGGTGCGGACCGAACAGCGAACCCGCGTTCCTGCCAGGCCGCACCCAACGCTGCCAGGTGCTCGATGGGGTGGAGTGGTTTCTTCGGGGGAGAAGGAAGATCGCTAAGCTGGCTGCGCGTGTGAGGCCGTAGGCTTCCCACCCTCTTTCACACGGGCGATCTTCCTTCGTAGGGGCCCCGAAGAAACCACTCCACCCCATCGAGCAGGCCCCACCTCTCACACGCGAACGGGAACCTTCGCCGCCCCACGCAGATTGATCCGGCCGTTCCACTCGACCTCGCCGTCGAACGCGAGGTCAGGGAACCGCCGCACCAGGCGCCCGATCGCCACCCGACCTTCCAGACGTGCGAGGGCAGCGCCCAGGCAGTGATGCGGCCCCGCGCCAAAGGACACGTGAAAACGAGCGTTCGGACGGTCGAGCTTGAGTTCGGCCGCGTCCGCCCCCCAGAAGCGCTCATCGGTGTTGGCCGACGCGAGGCTGGCAACCACGAACGTCCCCGGCGGGATCTCCCGACCGCCCACCTCGAACGGCGCGAGGGTGATCCGCCTACTGGACTGAACCGGGCTGTCGTAGCGCAGCAACTCCTCAACGGCGTTGCCGACCAGCTCGGGGTCATCGCGCAGGGCCGCCAGCTGGCCGGGATTGCGCAGCAACGCCACGACACCGTTCGAGATCAGGTTGACCGTGGTCTCATGCCCGGCCACATACAGCAGGATCACCTGGGCGACCAGCTCGTCATCGGTGAGGACAGCGTCGTTCTCCTCGGCGTGGATAAGAGCGGTGAGCAGATCGTCCCCGGGGTTAGCCCGCTTCCAAGCGATCACCTCGGCGGTCAGCGCGGCCAGTTCGGCGTCGGCCGCCGCGATGCGCCGGGCCAGGTCCGGGTCGGCCAGTGGCTCCAGCGAGCGGACCAGGGTCCCGGTGAGCTCCCGGATGTGCGCCTCGTCCGCGGGCGGCATGCCCAGCATCTCGTTGATCACCGTGAACGGCAGCGGGAACGCCAGCTCCTCGACCAGGTCGGACCGGCCAGCCTCGGCCATGCGGTCGAGCGCGGCGTCGACCAGCGCGACCACCCTCGGCTCCAGCGCGGCGATGGCGCGCGGGGTGAAGACCTTGGCGACCAGGCCGCGCAGCCGGGTGTGGTCGGGCGGGTCGCGGTCGAGCATGGACAGTCCGCCGGACCGCCAATCCTCGCCGCCAGCGGCCTCGCGCATCTGGTCGCGGACCGGGTGCGGGGCCAGGTTGCGCTCCTCCGCCGACATCCCGGCGCGCAGGAGGGCGGTGACGTCCGCGTGCCGGGACAGCAGCCAGAACCCGAGCGGGTGCTCCTGGACGGGGTCGAGGTCGCGCAGCTCGCGGTAGTGCGGATACGGGTTCTCGGCGAACCCCGGCGCGAAGGGATTGAACAGCGTCTCCGTCATCGCTTCACCTGCTCCACGTTGGTCACATACACAGTGTATGTGAGTAGGGTCTCAGCCTATGGCTGCTGTCAAGAGTCGGCGCGAGCAGTACTCCGACGCGACACGGGCGGCGCTGATCGACGCCGCCACCAAGAGGTTTGCCACGGACGGCTTCGCCGCGACCGGCCTTGAGGACATCGCCACCGACATCCAGGCGACCCGGGGCGCGGTCTACCACCACTTCAGCAACAAGAAAGCCCTGTTCGAGGCCGTCCTGCACGAGTTGGAGACCCAGGCGACCCAGCGGGTCGACGCCGCGTACAGCGCGGCGGCGGACCCCTGGTCCGGCGCACAAGCCGCGCTCGGCGCCTACCTCGACTACTGCCTCGACCCCGTCTACAGCCGGGTGGTCTGGCGCGAGGGCCCGATCGCGCTGGGCTGGGAGAGCTGGATCGCGCTGGAGCAGGAGCACGCCTACGGGGTGATCGAGAACATCCTGCGCGCCCTGGTCGACCACGGCCTGCTGGTCCCGCTGCCGCTGGCCACCACGACCAGGGTGATCTTCTCCGCGCTCGGCGCCGCGGGCGTCGGGCTGGCCGAGGCCGACGGCGCGGACCAGCTCCGGCTGCGCGCGGAGTACGCCGAGGTGATGCTGCGGATGGTCACCGGCCTGCGGCCCGGCCTAGGTCAGCCGCCGGACGACCGCGTCGGCGAGCAGCCTGCCCCGTGAGGTGAGCACGCACCGGCCCGCGGCCAGCGCCGGGCCGTCGAGCAGGCCGTCGCGGACCGCCAGCTCGGCCTCGGCGACCGCCGGGCGGTCCAGTGCGTCGACCGGCAGGCCCTCGGCGAGCCGCAGTTCCAGCAGCACCCGCTCGACGCGCTGGTCGTCGGCGCTGAGCCGCTCCCGGCCCGCCGCTGGCGAATGGCCCTCGGCGAGCAGCGCGGCGTAGCGGGCCGGGTGCTTGACGTTCCACCACCGCACGCCGCCGACGTGGCTGTGCGCGCCCGGCCCGGCGCCCCACCAGTCGCCGCCGAGCCAGTAGCCCAGGTTGTGCCTGCACCGCGCCGCCTCCGACGACGCCCAGTTCGACACCTCGTACCAGCGCAGACCGGCCGCCGACAGCGTCGCGTCGACCTGCTCGTACCGGTCGGCCAGCACGTCGTCGTCTGGCATCGGCAGCTCGCCGCGCCGGACCCGGCGGGCCAGCGCGGTCCCCTCCTCCACGATCAGCGCGTACGCGGACACGTGGTCGACCCCGGCCGCCAGGACCGCGTCCAGCGACGCGGCCAGGTCCTGCGGGCGCTCGCCGGGGGCGCCGTAGATGAGGTCGAGGTTCACGTGCCCGATCCCGGCGGCGCGCGCCTCGCGGGCGGCGGCGACGGCCCGGCCGGGCGTGTGCGTGCGGTCGAGCACAGTCAGCACGTGCCGGGCCGCGGACTGCATCCCCAACGACACCCGGGTGTAGCCCGCGTCGGCGAGACCGGCGAAGAACTCCGGCGACGTGGACTCCGGGTTGGACTCCGTGGTCACCTCGGCGCCGTCCGCGAGGCCGAACGAGGCGCGGACCGCGTCCAGGACGGCGGCGAGCCCGTCGGCGCCCAGCAACGACGGGGTGCCGCCGCCGACGAACACGGTGTCCGCGCGCGGCGGGTCGCCGAGCACCCGGGCGGCCAGGTCCAGTTCCCGGCGCAGCCCGTCCAGCCAGGACGCGGGCGACGCGGACGTGCCCAGCTCGCCGGGGGTGTAGGTGTTGAAGTCGCAGTAGCCGCAGCGGGTGGCGCAGAACGGCACGTGCACGTAGACCCCGAACGGGCGCGCGCCCAGTCCGGCGAGCGCCGTAGCGGGCAGCGCGCCGTCGGTGGGAGCGGGTTCGCCTTCGGGGAGTGTGGAGGCCACCGGGCCATCATCCCAGGTGGGGACGGCACTTTCGGCGGCCGGGCGCAAGGGACGTGGCGGTCGTCCCAGTATGCGGATGGCGGTGGACCACACCTTGGACGCGTGGCACGCTGAGCCCATGTTCGCGACTCAAGTCTTCCTGGTGGCCCGCCGCCACGTGGACTTCCGTCGCGTCTCCAGCGCGATGTGCCGTCAGCACCGCTGACCGCCGCCGCGAATTCGCATTCAGCAGGCGTCGGGCGCGCCCACTGAGTGATCCCCACCAGTTCCGCACGGGGTTGCCGAGGGCGCGCACGAGCGCCCCGACCCCGGAGGACTACCGGTGGCTCCCACCACACCCCCCACCAACACCCCGGCAGCCAAGGGCACGCGCGCGCACGCCCGCCGGGGCGAGGGCCAATGGGCGCTCGGCTACCGCGAGCCGCTGAATCCGAACGAGCGGTCCAAGAAGGACGACAACCCGCTGCACGTGCGGGACCGGATCGAGAACATCTACGCCCGGGGCGGCTTCGACAGCATCGACCCGGGCGACCTGCGGGGCCGGTTCCGCTGGTACGGGCTCTACACCCAGCGCAAGCCCGGGATCGACGGCGGCCGCACCGCCACCCTGGAGCCCGAGGAGCTGGACGACGAGTACTTCATGCTGCGCGTGCGCATCGACGGCGGCGCGGTCACGACCCAGCAGCTCGCCGTGATCGGCGAGGTGTCGCAGACCTACGCGCGCGACACCGCCGACATCACCGACCGGCAGAACATCCAGTACCACTGGATCCGGGTCGAGGACATGCCCACCATCTGGGCCAAGCTCGAAGGCGCCGGGCTGACCACGATGGAGGCCTGCGGCGACAGCCCCCGGGTCGTGCTGGGCTCCCCGGTCGCGGGCATCGCCGCCGACGAGGTGATCGACGGCACCCCGGCGATCGACGAGATCAAGCGCCGGTTCATCGGCGACAAGGCGTTCTCCAACCTGCCGCGCAAGTTCAAGTCGGCGGTCTCCGGGCTGCCCGACGTCGCCCACGAGATCCACGACGTCGCCTTCGTCGGCGTCGTGCACCCCGAGCACGGCCCCGGGTTCGACGTGTGGGTCGGCGGCGGCCTGTCGACCAACCCGATGATCGGCCAGCGGCTGGGCGCGTGGGTGCCGCTGGACGAGGTCGCCGACGTCTACGGCGCGGTGATCAGCGTGTTCCGCGACTACGGCTACCGGCGGCTGCGGCACCGCGCCCGGATCAAGTTCCTGGTCAAGGACTGGGGCGCGGCGAAGTTCCGCGAGGTCATGGAGGAGAAGTACCTCGGCCGCAAGCTGGTCGACGGGCCCGCCCCCGAGGTCCCGGACGCGCAGCGCGACCACGTCGGCGTGCACCGGCAGAAGGACGGCAAGTTCTACGTCGGCGCCGCGCCGATCGCGGGGCGGGTGTCCGGCTCGACCTTGGTCGAGGTCGCCAAGGCCGCCGAGCGGGCTGGCTCGACCCGGGTGCGGTTCACCCCGCTGCAGAAGCTGGTCGTGCTCGACGTCGCCGAGGGCGAGGTCGCGGGCCTGCGGGCGGAGCTGACGAAGCTGGGGTTGCAGACCGAGCCGTCGCCGTGGCGGCGCGGGATCATGGCCTGCACCGGCATCGAGTTCTGCAAGCTCGCCATCGTGGAGACCAAGGGTCGCGCGGTCGACCTGGTCACCAAGCTGGAAGCCCGGCTCACCGATATCACCGACGGGGTAACGGCTCCTATCTCGATCCACATCAACGGCTGCCCCAACTCCTGCGCCCGCATCCAGACGGCGGACATCGGCCTCAAGGGCCAGATCGTGACCGACGACGAGGGCAACCAGGTCGAGGGCTTCCAGGTGCACCTCGGCGGCGGCCTCGGCCTCGACGCCGGGTTCGGCCGCAAGCTGCGCGGGCACAAGGTGACCGGCGACGAGCTGCCCGACTACGTGGAGCGGGTCGTGCGCAACTTCGTCGCCAAGCGCGAGGCCGACGAGCGGTTCGCGCAGTGGGTCACGCGGGCTGACGACGCGGATTTGCGATGACCAGCCGACGTACTTGTCGCAGCGGAGGCCGCATATGACTGAGCGCGCGACGCCGTTCTACTGCCCCTACTGCGGCGACGAGGACCTGCGGCCGCAGGAGGAGCCGCGGGCGGCCTGGCTGTGCGCGGGCTGCCGCCGAGTCTTCACGGTCACGTTCATTGGGCTCAATCTCAACACCGCACCAGCGGAGGCGGGTCGATGACCACCACACTGCAAGAGATCGCCGAAAAGGCCGAGCGCGAGCTGGCCGAGGCCACCGCAGCCGAGGCGCTTGCGTGGACCACGCAAACCTTCGGCGACAAGTTCATCGTGGCCTCGAACATGCAGGACGCCGTGCTGATCGACCTGGCTTACCAGGCCAAGCGCGACATCGATGTGCTGTTCCTGGAGACCGGCTACCACTTCGCCGAGACCATCGGCACCCGCGACGCGGTCGCGGTGGTCTACCCCGAGGTGCGCATCGTCAACGCCGAGGCCGAGCAGTCGGTGGCCGACCAGGAGGCCGAGTTCGGCCTGCTGAACAAGACCGACCCGACGCGGTGCTGCTTCCTGCGCAAGGTGGTGCCGCTGCGCCAGACCCTGGCGAAGTACGACGCGTGGGTCACCGGTGTGCGCAGGGTCGACGCGCCGACGCGGGCGAACACCCCGATCGTGCAGTGGGACGACCGCAACGGCCTGGTCAAGGTCAACCCGATCGCGGCGTGGTCGGACGAGGAGTTCAACGGCTACATCGCCGACCACGGGATTCTGGAGAACCCGCTGGTGAGCGAGGGCTACCTGTCCATCGGCTGCGCGCCGTGCACGGCCAAGCCGCTGCCGGGCCAGGACGCGCGCAGCGGCCGCTGGGCGGGGCAGGCCAAGACCGAGTGCGGATTGCACGGGTAGGGACACATGAGCATCTTGGAAACCAAGCCCTTGGACGCGTTGGACCGCCTTGAGTCCGAGGCGATTCACATCTTCCGCGAGGTCGCGGGCGAGTTCGACCGGCCGGTGATCCTGTTCTCCGGCGGCAAGGACTCGACCGTGCTGCTGCACTTGGCGGTCAAGGCGTTCTGGCCCGCGCCGGTGCCGTTCCCGCTGCTGCACGTGGACACCGGGCACAACCTGGACGAGGTCATCGCGTTCCGCGACCGCACCGTCGAGCGGCACGGGCTGCGGCTGGTTGTGGCGAGCGTGCAGGACTACATCGATGACGGCCGACTGGAGGAGCGCCCGGACGGGACGCGCAATCCGCTGCAGACCGTGCCGCTGCTCGACGCGATCACCGAGAACAAGTTCGACGCGGTCTTCGGCGGCGGGCGCCGCGACGAGGAACGCGCCCGGGCGAAGGAAAGAATCTTCAGCCTACGCAATTCCTTCGGCCAGTGGGACCCGCGCCGCCAACGTCCCGAACTCTGGAACCTCTATAACGGCAGGCACCGCGCCGGCGAACATGTTCGCGTGTTCCCACTGTCCAACTGGACCGAACTCGACGTCTGGCGCTACATCCAGCGCGAGCGCATCGACCTGCCGTCGATCTACTTCGCGCACCGCCGCGAGGTTTTCCAGCGCGACGGCATGTGGCTCACGGCCGGGCCGTGGTTCGGCCCGAGGGCGAACGAGCCGGTCCAGGAGCTGACGGTGCGGTACCGGACCGTCGGCGACGGCTCGTGCACGGGGGCGGTGCTGTCCGAGGCCGCCGATCTCGACCAGGTCATCGCCGAGGTGTCGGCGAGCAGGCTCACCGAGCGAGGCGCTACCCGCGCGGACGACCGACTGTCCGAGGCGGCCATGGAAGACCGCAAGCGGGAGGGCTACTTCTGATGACTGATCTGCTCCGGCTGGCCACGGCGGGCAGCGTCGACGACGGCAAGTCCACGCTGGTGGGCAGGCTGCTGTACGACACCAAGTCCGTGCTGGCCGACACCCTCGACGCCGTGCACCGCGCCAGTGTCGACAAGGGACTGTCCACTCCGGACTTGTCGCTGCTGGTCGACGGCCTGCGCTCCGAGCGCGAGCAGGGCATCACGATCGACGTGGCGTACCGCTACTTCGCGACGCCGAAGCGGTCGTTCGTGCTCGCCGACACCCCCGGCCACGTGCAGTACACCCGCAACACGGTCACCGGCGCGTCCACCGCGCAGCTCGCCGTGCTGCTGGTCGACGCGCGCAAGGGGGTGCTGGAGCAGACCCGCCGCCACGCCGCGGTGCTGGCGCTGCTCGGCGTGCCCCGGCTGGTGCTCGCGGTGAACAAGATCGACCTGGTGGGCTACGACGAGGAGACCTTCGAGGTCATCGCCAAGGAGTTCACCGACCACGCCACGGCCCTGGGCTACCCGATCGGCTCGGTGCTCTCGATCCCGGTCTCGGCGCTGGTCGGCGACAACGTGGTCGAGCGCTCCGCGCACACCCCCTGGTACGGCGGGCCGACGCTGCTTGAGCACCTGGAGACCGTGCCGGTCGAGCCCGACCCGCACCACACGCCGTTCCGTTTCCCGGTGCAGTACGTGATCCGCACGAACACCGCCGAGCACACCGACTACCGCGGCTACGCGGGCCAGGTCGCCGCGGGCACGGTCCGCGCGGGCGAGGAGATCGTGGTCCTGCCCGCCGGGCTGCGCACCACGGTCACCCGCATCGACACCCCCGACGGCGAGCTGGCCGAGGCCGAGGCGGGCCGCTCGGTGACGCTGGTGCTGGCCGACGAGATCGACATCTCCCGCGGCGACCTCATCGCCGGGGTCGCCGACGCGCCCGCCGCCGTGGACGAGTTCGAGGCGACTGTCGCGTGGCTGTCGGACAAGCCGCTGCGGCCGGGGGCGCGGGTGCTGGTCAAGCACGGCGCGCGCACGGTCCCGGCCATCGTCGGCGAGCTCAACGCCCGCTTCGACGAGCAGAAGCTGGCCGCGGTGGCCAACCCGGAGACGCTGGCGCTCAACGAGATCGGCCGCGTGCGGATGCGCACGGCCGAGCCGCTGCCGGTAGACGACTACGCGGCCAACCGGCGCACCGGCGCCTTCCTGGTCATCGACCCGGCGGACGGGTCGACCCTCGCCGCCGGTCTCGTGGGAGCGGGCCTCCCGGCACTGGAGACGGACCCGAGCTGTACCAGCGGCGGAAAGGCCGCCGCGACGCCTGGTCCGTGACCATCCCCCACCTGAAAGGCCCAGAAGTGACTTCGCACCGAAAGCGCGTCGCGATCGCCATCGCGTTATCCCTGGTCACCGCCCTCGCGGGCTGCTCCCGCGTCGAGTCGACCAACACCGCGGACGCGGCGACCGACAAGGGCGAGGCGGCCGAGCTGCGACTGGGGTACTTCCCCAACGTGACGCACGCTTCCGCCCTGATCGGCCTGGAGAAGGGCCTGTTCGCCCAGGAGCTGGGCGCGACCAAGCTGGTCCCGACCAAGTTCAACGACGGCCCCACCGAGGTCGCCGCGTTCCTCGGCGGCTCGCTCGACGCGGGCTTCATCGGCTCCGGCCCGGCGATCAACGCCTACGCCAAGTCCAACGGCGAGGCCGTGCGGCTGGTCGCGGGCGCCACCTCCGGCGGCGCGCAGCTGGTCACCACCGCCGACATCGCCAAGCCGGAAGACCTGGCGGGCAAGACCGTGGTCACCCCGGCGCTGGGCAACACCCAGGACGTGGCGCTGAAGAAGTGGCTGGTGGACAACGGCCTCAAGGACAAGGTCCAGGTCACCAACCGGGAGAACGCGCAGACCTTCGACGCGTTCAAGAAGGGCGAGGTGCAGGCGGCCTGGCTGCCCGAGCCGTGGTCGTCGCGGCTGGTGCTCGACGCGGGCGCGAAGGTCCTCGTCGACGAGAAGGACCTGTGGGCGCAGGGCAAGTTCCCGACCACGGTGCTGCTGGTGCGCACCCAGTACCTGCGTGAGCACCCGCAGACGGTGCGGAAGCTGCTCAAGGGCCTGCTCGCGGCCAACGACTACGTCAAGACCGACGCGGCCGGAGCCAAGACCGCGGTGAACAAGCAGCTTGAGGCGCTGACCGGCAAGGGCTTGGCTGCCCCGGTCCTCGACCGCGCGTTCACCTCCATCGAGCTGAACCCCGACCCGCTGGCCGCGACGTTCCCCCAGCTGGCCAAGGACGCGGTCACCGCGGGCGTCGCGGAGAAGGAGACCCAGCTCGCCGGATTCGCGGACCTGAGCGCGCTCAACGCGGTTCTCACCGCGGCGGGCAAACCCGCGGCCGACGCCGCGGGCCTGGACAAGAAGTAGTCAGTGGACGACCGAGGAAGGCAGGCGAAGACCATGACCGCCACGCTTGAGGCCACCCCCGCGCGCGCGGGCGCCGCGGCCGCGGTTCGGCTGACCGATGTCCGGAAAACCTTCGGCCACGGCCCCCGCGCCGTGACCGCGCTCGACGGGATCGACCTGCGGGTCGAGCCCGGCGAGTTCGTCTGCCTCCTCGGCGCGTCCGGCTGCGGCAAGACGACGGTGCTCAACCTGATCGCCGGTCTCGACGCGCCGTCGTCCGGCGAGATCGAGCTGACCACGACCCGGCCCGCGGTGATGTTCCAGGAGGCCGCGCTGATGCCGTGGCTGACCGCGGCGCGCAACGTGGAGCTGCCGCTGCGGCTCGCGGGCGTCAAGCGGGCCGACCGGGTGGCGCGCACCACCGAGCTGCTCGACCTGGTGCGGCTGCGCAACGTGGGCGACAAGCGCCCGCACGAGCTGTCCGGCGGCATGCGCCAGCGGGTGGCGCTGGCCCGCGCGCTGGCCTCGGCGCTGGACGGCAACAACGGCGAGGCCGCGTCGCTGCTGCTGATGGACGAGCCGTTCTCCGCGCTCGACGCGATCACCCGCGACGTGCTGCAGGGCGAGTTGCTGCGGGTCTGGGAGGCGACCGGCACCGCGGTGGTGTTCGTGACCCACGACGTGCGCGAGGCGGTCCGGCTGGGCCAGCGGGTCGTGCTGCTGTCATCCAAGCCGGGCCGGGTCGTGCAGGAGTGGGCCGTCGACGGCCTCACCGGAGCCGACGAGGCCAAGGCGATCGAGAGCGTCAACGCCCGGCTCCGCGAGGTGATCAGCAGCCATGCCGCGTGAGGTGGCCGACAAGGTCGAGGACTCCGCCGCCGTCGAAGCGGGCCTGGACGCCCTCGACACCCCGCCGCCGACCAGGGCCAAGAGCACGCTGACCCGGTCGGTCCTCTCGCCGATCATCGCGCTGGCGCTGTTCGTCGGGGTGTGGCAACTGCTGTGGTCGCAGGCGATTTGGCCGGAGTTCCAGCTCCCCGCGCCGCTGGCGGTGTGGGACCAGATCTGGAAGGTCATCGACAACGGCCAGGTGTGGGAGTTCCTCTGGGTCTCGGTGCACCGGGCGATCATCGGGTTCCTGGTCTCGGTGGCCGTGGCGACCCCGCTGGGGCTGCTGCTGGCCAAGGTCCCGCTGGTGCGGGCGGCCATCGGGCCGACCATCTCCGGCCTGCAGAGCCTGCCCTCGGTCGCCTGGGTGCCCGCGGCCGTGCTGTGGTTCGGGGTCACCGACGGCGCGATCTACACCGTGGTCCTGCTCGGCGCGGTCCCCTCGATCGCCAACGGGCTGGTCGCGGGCATCGACCAGATCCCGCCGATCCTGCCCCGGGTCGGCAAGGCGCTCGGCGCGGGCAGGCTCGACTCGGCCCGCTACATCCTGCTGCCCGCCGCCCTGCCCGGCTACCTCGCCGGACTCAAGCAGGGCTGGGCGTTCTCCTGGCGGTCGCTGATGGCCGCCGAGCTGATCGCCACCTCGCCGCAACTCGGGTTCGGCCTCGGGCAGTACCTGCACAACGGCATGGCCCTGTCGGACATGTCGATGGTGCTGGCGGGCATCCTGCTGATCTTCTTCGTCGGCGTCGGCATCGAACTGCTGGTGTTCCGGCCGCTGGAACGCGCCGTGCTGCGCGCCCGCGGGCTCACCGGAGCGCTGTAAGCGAATGCCCCCTGTCCCCCTGGTGGCCGTCGCGCACGGCAGCCGAGACCCGCGCTCGGCTGCCTGCGTCGGCGACCTCCTGGCCGTGGCCAGGACCCGGCGGCCGGACCTGGACGTGCGCGGCGCGTTCCTGGACCTGTCGGCGCCCCGCCTGGCCGACGTGCTCGCCGCCCTGCACGGCGAGGGGCACCGCGCGGTCGTCGTGGCGCCCCTGCTGCTCGGCCGCGCTTTCCACGCCCGGGTGGACCTGCCCGCGCTGATCGACGACGCGGTGGGCAGGCTTCCCCGGCTGTCGGTGACCGTCGCCGACGTCCTGGGGCCGGACGCGGCGCTGGAGCGGGCCGCGCTGCGCAGGCTCGCCGAGATCGGCGCCCACCCCGGCGACCCCGGGCTCGGCGTGGTGCTGGCGGCCACCGGCTCGTCGCACCCGCCCGCGAACGCCCGGGTCCACGAGATCGCCGACCGCTGGGCGCGCGCCCTGGGCTGGTCCGGGGTGCGCGCCGCGTTCGCCTCGGCCGCCGACCCGGGCGTGCCCGCCGCCGTCGCGGCCCTGCGCGCCCGGGGAGCGGAGCGGATCGCGGTCGCCGGGTACTTCCTGGCCCCCGGCCTGCTCCCCGACCGCGTCGCGGCCCAGGCCACCGCGGCCGACCCGGGCGCCCGGGTCGCCGCGCCCCTCGGCCCCGCCGTCGAAGTCGCCGACCTGCTGCTGTCCCGCTACGACGAGGTCAGCACCGCCCGCGCCCGCACAGCCTGACCGCGGGCACTGTCGACCACCGCCGTTCGCGCCGTTCCCTCACCAGTCCGCTGCGAGACCGGGCCGCCTGGTCCTTCCGCGGCCACGCCCTGGCTCCTCGGCCGTGAGCGTGGTGGCCCCGGTTGCCGGGGCCACCACACCGGTCACGCGAGCAGGCCCCGCATCTCGGCGATCTCCGCCTCCTGCGCGGTGATCACCGCGTCCGCGAGGTCCCGCACCCGCTGGTCGGCCGCCTTAGCCTTGGCTTCCCTGGCCATGGTGACCGCGCCCTCGTGGTGGCGGACCATCATCTCCAGGAACATCCGGTCGAACTCCGGGCCGGACGCGCCCGCGAGGGCGACCATCTCGGCGTCGGTCATCGTGCCGTGCGCGCCGTGCCCCGGCTCGGTCGACTGGCCCCACTCGGCCAGCCACCGGGTCATCTGCTCGATCTCCGGGGCCTGCGCCCGCTCGATGCGCGCGGCGAGGTCCTTCACCTGCCCGCCGCTCGCCTTGGTCGCGGCGAGCGCGGACATCTCCAGCGCCTGCCGGTGATGGGTGATCATGTCGCGGGCGAACGCCACGTCAGCGGGGTTGTGGGCGGTGTGCGCGGACGACGAAGGCGCCGAGTGGCCGCCACCGTGCGTCTCCTGCCCCGCCGAACACCCGGTCAGCGCCAAGAGCGCGCCGAGAACGAGAACTGTCTTCTTCATATCGACTCCACCAGAACGTCGTCGGATCGGACGCGTGCCGAACCGCGCGGCCGGGTCGTCCGGTCGCCGGGTTCGGGATGGGTCGGTCTAGATCCGCCAGACCTGGAGGTCGGCGCGCGCGGGCGGCCCGCAGCCGGTGCCGGCCACCTCGGCCCAGGCGACCCGCCCCAGCAGCCCCTCGGGCGGCGGCGCGGGAACAACCGGCAGGTCGAGCACCGCGTCGGGGTGGACCGGCAGGGCGCCGGACTCGCACACCGGGCCGACATGCCCGTGCTCGACGGGCGCGTGTTCGTCGGCGGGATGCTGGGTGACGGAGGACGTGTGCCGGTCGCTCACCTGCGGCCCCGAGAGGGCGTGCATCCCGAGCACCCCGACCAGCACGGCGAGAAGAAGCACCAGGCGGCCGAGCGCGGGCGTCTTCGTCCTCACGGGCGCCAGGTTAGCGCAGCCCACGGCCACCCCGTCGGCGCGGAAACCGGACACTAGGCTGAGGCGCATGGCTGACGAGCTGGTGCACTACGAGGTCGCCGCGGGGGTCGCGCGGGTCACCCTGGACTCGCCGCACAACCGCAACGCGCTGTCCGCGCGACTGCGCGCCGACCTCCGCGACCACCTGACGACGGCGAACGCCGACGACGCCGTCCGGGTGATCGTGCTCGACCACACCGGACCGGTGTTCTGCGCGGGCATGGACCTCAAGGAGGCGGGCGGCGCGTCGTCGTCCGCGCAGGGCGTCAACGAGTTCCCGGCCATCCTGGAGCAGATCTGGACCAGCCCGAAGCCGGTCGTGGCCAAACTCGCTGGCCCGGCCCGAGCGGGCGGGGTGGGCATCGTCGCCGCCGCCGACATCGCCGTGGCCGCCGACACGGCGACGTTCGCGTTCACCGAGGTCCGCATAGGCGTGGTCCCCGCCGTCATCTCGGTGACCGTCCTCCCCCGCCTCCTCCCCCGAGCCGCCCACGAGCTGTTCCTCACCGGCGAACAGTTCGACGCGGCCCGCGCCGTCGCCATCGGCCTGCTCAACTCCACCGTCCCAGCCGACAACCTCGACGCCGAAGTGGACCGCTACACCGGCATGCTCGCCCTCGGCGGCCCCCAAGCCCTCGCCGCCACCAAGCGGATGCTCCGCCGCACCCGCCCCGCCGACCTGTCCACCGACTTCGCCGAGATGCTGACCCTCTCGGCTGGCTTCTTCGCCAGCGCCGAGGGCCAAGAGGGCATCACCGCGTTCGCCCAGAAGCGCAAACCCCACTGGGTCCCCGAGCCCTAACCGCTCACCGCACCCGCCAACCTCAGTCCGGCCCCACCACCCAACGCACTCTCGACCAGGCGGCGAGCCACCCTCGCCTTCCGCCATGCGTGCGGGTCCCCGCCGTCCCGGCAGGGCTCCGTCAAGGTCGGAGTTGACATTCCGTGGCCTCGGCGACCAAGCCCACAAGCCCGGTCGGCTGACCGTCTCGACACCGGTCACATCAGTCCATACCGGACACAGTCACCCGCCGACCAAGTCCACACCGCCGGGTGACTGATCTTCGGGCCGATCACGCGTTCCAGGGCCGGGTGGATGCCGGTGAGCAGCCCTCGGATGCGGTTGCCGAGCCGAGTGGCCTCGCAGGCCAGGTCGTCATCGAACCCGACCAGCACGTCCAACTCGGCCAGCGCCTCGTCGCCGACATCGACGCCCCGTGATGCTCGCCCTTGCCCACATCCAGGCCGAGAAACACCCCGAAAACCGCTGCTCATCCACCATGCCGTTCGTTCGTCGCGACTGGTCGCCGGTCGAGCGTCGAGCGCAGGCACCCACGCCTGCGACGAGACCTCCCCGAAGGCGGCCATGTCCCTATTCAGCGGTCCCCCGATGCCACCAGACCCGGTGACACCACCCCCCGAATCATGGGTTCGACTGGGGACGTCAGTCATGCCGGGCCCGGCGACCACAGCTCCTTGATCAGGAACTGCGAAAAAAGTAACGGGGGGCGGCCCCGCTCCAGTCTATCGGGGGTCGGCAGCGCGAGGAAGGTGCGCGCGGCGCCTGTGGACAACTCGCCGGGGTGACAGGGGCGACGCGCCGGGCGGCGGCCGGGAATCACCCGTCAGGGTTTGTTCTCGGCCAGGACGACGGTGAGGGTGCGGTCCGGGTCGGTGAAGCCTTCGACGGCGTCGTCGAGGACTTCCTTGATCGCGCGGTAGCCCGCCGGGTCGGCCTTGGCGAGGATCTCCGGGTGGGTCCAGATGAGCACGTGCTCGCCCGGGGCCAGCCAGGACAGGTCGACCAGGCAGTCGTAGAGGGCGTCGAGGTTGTGGCCGAACCAGTCCGGAAAGGACAGTGTTTCGGCGAGGGCGGTGAACATGGCGCGCTTGCTGCGCACCCGGGTCCCGTCCAGCACGTGTTCGGTCATCGCGTGGGGTCCACGGCGACGAAGGACACGTAGTGGTCCTCGGTGTAGAACAGTTCCTTCTCGGCGCCGGTGACCAGGCGGCGGGGGCCGCGGTCGGGGCTGCCAGGGGTGGGCACGGTGTACTCCCGGTAGTAGCCGGAGCGCTGCTGGGGGAGCAGCTTTTGCCGGTTCTCGAACGTCTTTCCGTCGTGGCGCGGATACGGGAACGGCCCGTCGGCCTCGATGAGCCGCCAGGTGGTCGCGGCCTCGGGCGGCAGTTCGGACAGCGGTCGCAGGGGCATCCCGGCGACCGAGTCCGCGGAGGTGGCTGCGGGCGGCGGCGCGGTGGTGCCCGAGTCGCGGATCAGCCAGCCCGCCAGGACCAGCACGACGAGCCCGACCAGGGCGGTGGTGATGCGCTTTCGGGAACCCACTCGGTCAGCCTACGAATCCGGGTCCGCGGTGTGGCGCGAGCCCAGCGGCGCCTCGTCGCGGGAGGTGCCGAAGCGGGCGGACGCGTAGTCCACGACCCGGTCGATGAACCAGGCGAGGACCACGCACAGCGGGAGCAAGATGGCCATGACCAGGGCGAACTGCAACGGGAACGAGAGCTGGATCAGCCACAGCTCCACGTCGTTCCACCAGTCGGACAGCCCTTGCAGCACGCCCCGAGACTAGACCTAGGCCACTTCCGTGGGGCGACGGGCCGCGCCCGTCGCTATGTTTCCACCCATGTTCGCCGTCTACGCCGCTGAGCCGAACCCGGACGACCCGCTGGCCTCCCTCATCGTGGGGGAACGGCCCGAACCGGAGGTCCCCGACGGTTTCGTGCCGGTGACGGTGAAGGCCGCCAGCCTGAACATGCACGACCTGTGGACCCTGCGCGGCGTCGGCATCAAGGCCGAGCGGTTCCCGATGATCCTGGGCTGCGACGGCGCGGGCCTGCTGCCCGACGGCACCGAGGTGGTGCTGCACTCGGTCATCGGCGACCCCACCTGGTCCGGCGACGAGACCCTCGACCCGAACCGCACCCTGCTGACCGAGAAGCACCAGGGCTCGTTCGCCGACACCGTGGTGGTCCCGGCCCGCAACGCGCTGCCCAAGCCGCCCGGCCTGACCTTCGCCGAGGCCGCGTGCATGGGCACGGCGTGGCTGACCGCGTACCGGATGCTGTTCGTCAAGTCCGGTCTCCGCCCCGGCCAGACCATGCTCGTCCAGGGCGCGTCCGGCGGCGTCTCGACGGCGCTGATCGAGCTCGGCAAGGCGGCGGGCCTGCGGGTCTGGGTCACCGGCCGCACCGAGGAGAAGCGCGCCCTGGCCACCGAGCTGGGCGCCCACGAGACCTTCGAGTCCAACGCCCGCCTCCCCGAACGCGTCGACGGCGTGTTCGAGACGGTCGGCAAGGCGACCTGGTCGCACTCGATGCGCGCCCTCAAGCCCGGCGGGGTCATCGTGGTGTCCGGCTCGACCAGCGGTCCCGATCCCAGCGCCGACCTCCAGCGCCTGTTCTTCCTGCAACTGCGGGTCGTCGGCGCCACCATGGGCACCCGCGACGAGCTGGCCGACCTGATCAGCTTCTGCGACCTGGCGGGCATCAAGCCCCGGATCGGCGCCGAGCTGCCGATGACCGAAGCGCGTGACGGCTTCGAGCAGATGCTGGCGGGCGAGACCGCCGGGAAGATCGTCTTCACCCGCTGAACCGGCTCCCGGCAGGTCTCGGGGGTCGGTCGGTCCGGCTGGACGCCGCTTAGGCGGCGTCCAGCCCGTCCTGGAAGCGGTCGATCAGCGGCCAGGTGCTGTGGCGGGCGGCGCGGCCGGTGAGGACGCCGAGGTGCCCGCCGGGAGCGGTCTCGAACCGGACCCCCGCCGACTCGGGAAGCAGGTCGACCAGCTTGCCGACCGCCCGGGGCGGGGCGATCGCGTCGGCGGCGCCCGCGATGACGAGGGTGGGCTGCTTGACGTCCGCCAGGGTGGTGGTCGTGCCCGCCAGGGTCAGCGATCCGGACGCGAGGCTGTTCTCGCGGAAGAAGCGGTGGTAGATCTGCGCCACGGTCCGCCCCGGATAGGCGACCATGCGGTCGGTGAACCGCTCCACGGCCTCGATCTGCGCCAGGTAGTCCCGGTCGGCGAGGTTGAGCGCGATCGCGAACGGCTTGGTGATCTGCTTGTCCAGCCCGCTGATCTGGAACGCGGTGCGCACCAGGGGCGCCGGGATGGACCCGAACGCCCGGTACAGCGGGGTCAGGGCGTGCCCGCCGGTCGCGTTGATTAGCGGCCGGAACGGCGCGACCAGCGGGATCGCGGTGAAGTCGAACGGGCTCGCGACCACCGTCAGCGACGCGATCGGCCACGCCCCCAGCCGCGCGGCGGCCAGGACCGACATGATGCCGCCCAGGCACCACCCGACGACGTGCAGCGGCTTGCCACCGGAGTGCTCGTGCGCCACGCGCACGGCGGCGGGCAGGACTTCCTCGACCCAGTGCTCCAGCCCCAGCGCGCGGTCGGCGAAGCCGATCTCGCCGTACTCGACCAGGTAGGTGGGTCTGCCCCGGTTGACCAGGTGCTCGACGACGCTGCACCCGCGGCGCAGGTCGAAGCAGGAGTCGGGCACCGCCAGCGGCGGCACCAGCAGCGTCGGGTTGCCGGTGGGCTCGACGCCCGCGGGCAGGTGGTAGGAGAACACCTGCCGGGTGCGGCCTTCAGCGATCAGCGTGCGCGGCACCGGGCGGAAGTCCGCCAAGCCGCCGAACAGCCAGCGGTGCGCGACGTTGGACGCGGCGTCGCGGACGGTGTCCATGGTGGGCAGTCCAAGCATGGCGGGGCCTCCTCTCCGGATTACTCCCGGTAAGTTAGCCCGACAGCGGACCGGTTTCCCCACGCTCTGTGGGCAACGGCACAGGCGCCAGAAAGTCCACTGTGGACTATTCCAGTCCGGTGATCCCCAACCGGCCCGCCACCGCCGCCGCGGCCTCCTTGGCCTGCCGGGCGAGCACGGCGACCACCTCGGCGACCGGCGCGTCCCCCGCGAGCGAGTACGCCTGCCCAGCCCACAGCGACATAGCCTCGGGGTCCCCCGCCCGTGCGGCAGCGGCACGGAGCGGGCGCGTGAGGTTGTTCAGGTTCGGGTAGGCACTGGGGGCGTCGGGGTGGTCGGTGATGAACCGGTTGACCAACCCGCGCGCCGGTCGCCCGGTGAACGCCCGCGTCAGTGTGGTCTCCCGCCCACCCGCGGCGAGAGCGGCCCGCTGGACGGCGGAGGCGCCCGCCTCCGGGCAGCGCAGGAACACCGTCCCCAACTGCGCGGCGACCGCCCCGGCGGCGAGCACGGCGGCGACGTCCCCACCGTGGCTCAACCCACCCGCGGCGATGAGCGGAAGCCGGGTCTCCTCGGCGATCAACCGCAGGGCGGGCAGCAGGTCGTAGAGCGGCCCGCCACCCGGGAACGCGGGGTCGTCAAGGAACACGCCCCGGTGCCCACCTGCGGCTGCCCCCTGCACGCAGAGCGCATCAGCACCCACCTCGGCGGCGGCCTTGGCCTCCGCCGGGGTGGTGACGGTGACGACCACGGACGTCCCCACGTCCTTCAGCCGCGCCACGTCCGCCACCCGAGGCAGCCCGAAGGTGAACGACACGACCGGCACCCGGGCCTCAACCACCAACGCGACCTTGGCCGCGTAGTGGTCGTCATCCCACTCCGCCTCTCCCGGCGCCACCCCATACCGCCGCGCCTCGACGCGAACCCGCTCGCGGTAGTCGCCAAGGTCCACCGCGGACCGAGCACTGGGCGTGAAGATGTTGACCCCGAACGGCTCCCCCGTGAGCGCCCGCACCTCCTCGATCTGCGCGCGCACCGCATCGACACTCAACATCCCCGCCGCGAGAAACCCGAAGGCCCCCGCCTCGACCGCCCCCGCCACCAACCCGGGCGTGCTGACCCCACCAGCCATCGGAGCGACGACAACGGGCACACGCAGCTCACCAAACACCCGCCGACCGTACCGCCCGCCCTCGAACCAAACCCCTCCCTGCCCCCGGCGCGCTGAACCACAAGCAGCCACCAACGAACGCCCCAACGTCCCGCCCCCGCAGAGCCAGTGCGCGCGACCAAACCCAAGGCTCACCACCAGGACAAGGCGGCACCGCCAGCAGCCCCTCAGCGCCCATCCACCAGACTCACCGACCCGTAATGTCACCACCTCCCATCGAGCGGCGCGCCCCACCACCAGGTAGGCGACCGCATCCCCGATCACATCGACTACCGCACCTCACGCCAGCACAGGCGCCAACGGCATCCCCCTCAGCCACCTGTCAATGGCATCTCACGCCACCACATGGACCAACAGCGTCCCCCGCAACCACCCCAGCGTGAGCGTCTGCCGCCACCACACGGATTAACGACATCCCCCACAGCCACCTGGCAACGGCATCTCGCCCCACCACATAGCCCAACGGCCTCCCCCACCACCAGCGTCAGCGTCTGTCACCGCCACACAGCCCAACGGCGTCCCCCACCACCAGCGTGAACGTCTGTCACCGCCACACGGACCAACAGCGTTCCCACAGCCCACCTGGCAACGGCATCTCGCCTCACGACACAGGCCAACGGCCTCCCCGCCACCAGCAGCGTCAGCGCCTGTCACCACCACACAAGCGAACGGCGTCGCCCACCGGCAGCATCGGCTGCTGTCGCCGCCACAGGGCCAACAGCCTGCCCGCCACCACCAGAGCGCAGGCATCTGTCGCCACCACGCTGGCCAACAACGCCGGCCCGCAACCACCAGACGCCGGCATTTCGCCCTACCACGCAGGACGACAGCGTCTCCACCACGTCCCAGCGCAGGCATCTACCACCGCCGCACGCCGAGCGACCGCACCTCAAGTCGCGCCAGGCGACGCCTGGTTGAGCGGCGACGGTGGCCACGGCAGCGCTGTGCCGCTGGCTCGGAACCGCGCGAGCGCGGCCAATTCGCCTGTGCGTGCCCGACCAGCCGCTAGATTGCCCTTATGTTCACTTTGGACGACGCCATCCGCATCGCCCGCGATGCCCACGACGGCCAACTGGACAAGTGCGGGATGCCCTACATCGGCCATCCCCTGCGCGTGATGAACGCGGTCACCGGCGAGCACGAGCGGATGGTCGCCGTGCTCCACGACGTCATCGAGGACACCGCCGTGACAGCGGACGATCTGCTGGCCGCGGGCTGCCCACCGGAGGTCGTCACCGCGGTCGTGGCCATCAGCAAGGAGCCGGGCGAGTCCCAGTCGGACTACCTGGCACGGGTGTCGGCGAACCCCATCGCGCTGACGGTCAAGCACGCGGACATCGCCGACAACTCCTCCCCCGCCCGCCTGGCCCGACTGGACGCCGCGACCCGCGACCGCCTGAGCGCGAAGTACGCCCAAGCTCTCGCATTCCTCGCCCAGTCCGCGGGTCCCCGGTGACGACCTCGTCACCGCGTTCAACGCGATCAGGTACGGCACCAGCGCCAACAGCCTCGGCAACCGCTCCTGCGACCCGGTCACGACGCCCCCTCCGTCACCGCCACCAGCCGCTCCCGCACCGACTTCGCCAGCACGTCCGGCTCCCGCTGACCGTCCTCACGGGACGAACAGGTCAATCCGCCGCGCGCCCTCGCAGACATCGCCACATCGACGCCACATTCCCGTCGACCTGACGCCGCACCCGCACACGCACGCACCGCCCTGCCGCACACGCACGCGCCGCCTTGCCGCCTGCTGCACCCGCACGCGCCGCCCTGCCGCCTGACGCGCACTCGGCCAGCGCGCCACTCAGCCAATGCGCGCACTCTCGATACGGCGATTCCCGAATACCGTCACCTCCCCTGATGACCAACTCCCTTGTGGCACACGACCACCTCCTTCCAATTCACAGAAGCATCCAGCCAATCCATGTCCGCTACTTGTCCACGCCGAGGACCGCCTCGCCGGGGCGCGTGCCGCCGAGACCAGACCTCTGTGGATAGAGCGCTAACCGGTGCGGGCGTCGAGTTCGGCGAGTAATCGCTTGGGCGCCACGACCCGGTACGCCTGGTCGACGATTTCGGCGACTTCAGCCCAGTCCACATCGATGTCCAAGTAGACACCCAGCCAGCCCCGATGCCCGACGTACGGCGGCCGGTAGAAGCGGTCCGGGTCCTCGGCGATCATCTCCTCCTGAACGCCGGGTGGGGCGGCGCACCAGAAACCGACGCGGTCGCCGTGGTGATGGGCCGCGTAGTTGACGAAAACCTTCTTGTCGCGCACGAACCAGGTGGGCTCGCCGTGGCTGACGCGCTCGGTGGCCTCCGGCATGGCCAGGCACAGCGACCGCAGCCTCTCCAGCGGATCGGTGTCCATCAGTCCGCCAGCGAGCCGAGAAGGCCGACCGGGATGACGCGGGCCGGAAACAGATTCCGCGCCACCAACGGATCTTCGCCTGTGACCGGACGGCCGTGGGCGAGCGGAGACGAACCGGGAGTTGGGACCACGGTTCCCATGGGGCTCTCCTTTCTTGTCGAAACCAACACGACCAGAATGCCGCAGGGGGACGACGGGTGGAGAAAGTTATCCACAACCCCGAAAGTTATCCACAGGCCAGCGGAAGCAGGAGGCACATCAATCGTGAGCGAGTATGCTGCGGGCACCTTCGTGGTGGATCTCTGGGACGCGCAGGACCCCTACGACGAGCACGAGGGCATCGCGCTGGGGCGCACGGTCATCCGCAAGACGTTCTCCGGGGCGTTGGTCGGCACCAGCGAGGTGCAGATGACCCGGGTGGTCGCGGGCGGGTCCGGCTCGGCCGCCTATGTGGCCTTCGAGAAGGTCCACGGCACGCTCGACGGCCGCAAAGGCAGCTTCGTCTTGCACCACACGGCTACCGCGACGAAGACAGCGCAAGAGGCCGTGATCACCGTCGTGCCGGACACCGGCACCGACGAGCTGACCGGTCTGACGGGCACCTTCGACATCGCCAAGAACGCCGATGGCTACACCTACAGCTTCTCTTACACGCTGCCCTGACGACCACGCTGTCGGACAACACTGCCGCGAATGGTCAATAGTGACTCTTTCCGCGCGCCCGCCCGGTCGAGAATCCGGCCAAGCGACAACGCGGGGAGGACGCAGTGAGCGAGCAGGCGACCGGCACGTTCGGCATCGAGGCGTGGCAGCCGGAGGAAAGCGACGAGCAGCACGGAACCACGGTCACGCGCACGACCGCGCGCAAGAGATACACCGGCGACCTGACCGCCACCAGCGTGGTGACGATGTTCCAGGTGCAGGCACCGGTCGAGGGCTCGGCCGCCTATGTCGCGGTGGAGCGGGTCAGCGGCACGCTCGGCGGGCGCGCGGGCACGTTCGTGCTCCAGCACAACGCCACCTCGACGCCGGAGAAGCAGTCGATGGACATCACCGTCGTGCCGGACACCGCCTCCAGTGAGCTGACCGGCCTCACCGGCGAGATGGTGATCGCCCTAGTGGACGGGACGCACCACTACACGATCGACTACAAGTTCGACTGAGCCGCACCGCCGGGGCCCGCGCCAGGGCCCCGGCGGCAGGCGCTACTTCTTGCCCTTGCCCTTGTCGGAAGACTCGTCGGTGGACAGCGCCGCGACGAACGCCTCTTGGGGCACCTCGACGCGGCCGACCATCTTCATCCGCTTCTTGCCTTCCTTCTGCTTCTCAAGCAGCTTGCGCTTACGGCTGATGTCACCGCCGTAGCACTTGGCGAGGACGTCCTTGCGCATGGCGCGGATGGTCTCGCGGGCGATCACGCGGGACCCGATCGCGGCCTGGATCGGCACCTCGAACTGCTGGCGCGGGATGAGCTCGCGCAGCTTGGTGGCCATCCTGGTGCCGTAGCCGTAGGCCGAGTCCTTGTGCACGATCGCGCTGAACGCGTCGACCGCCTCGCCCTGGAGCAGGATGTCGACCTTGACCAGTTCCGCGTTCTGCTCGCCGGACTCCTCGTAGTCCAGCGACGCGTAGCCGCGCGTGCGGGACTTCAGCGCGTCGAAAAAGTCAAAGATGATCTCGCCCAGCGGCATGGTGTAGCGCAACTCGACGCGGTCTTCGGACAGGTAGTCCATGCCGCCGAGCTGTCCGCGCTTGCCCTGGCACAGCTCCATGATCGCGCCGATGTAGTCGCTGGGCGCGATGATCGTGCACTTGGTGACCGGCTCGTACACCTCGGCGATCTTGCCCACGGGCCAGTCCGACGGGTTGGTGACCGTCAGCTCCTTGCCGTCGTCCAGCACGACCCGGTAGACCACGTTGGGCGCGGTGGAGATCAGGTCGAGGCCGAACTCCCGTTCCAGGCGGTCGCGGGTGATCTCCAGGTGGAGAAGTCCGAGGAACCCGCAGCGGAAGCCGAAGCCGAGCGCGGCGGAGGTTTCCGGCTCGTAGGTGAGCGCGGCGTCGTTGAGCTGAAGCTTGTCCAGCGCCTCTCGCAGGTCCGGATAGTCCGAACCGTCGACCGGATAGAGCCCGGAGTAGACCATGGGCCGGGGTTCGCGGTAACCGGCCAGCGGCTCGGTCGCGCCCTTGCGCTCGGAGGTCACGGTGTCGCCGACCCGGGACTGGCGGACGTCCTTCACGCCGGTGATCAGGTAGCCCACCTCGCCGACGCCGAGGCCCGCGCTGGGCTTGGGCTCGGGCGAGATGATGCCCACTTCCAGCAGCTCGTGGGTGGCGTTGGTCGACATCATCCTGATGCGCTCGCGCGGGGTGATCTTGCCGTCGACCACGCGGATGTAGGTGACCACGCCGCGGTAGGTGTCGTAGACCGAGTCGAAGATCATCGCGCGGGCCGGGGCGTCGGCGACGCCGACCGGGGCGGGCACCTGCCGGACGACCTCGTCGAGCAGTTCGCGCACCCCCTGGCCGGTCTTGGCCGAGACGCGCAGCACGTCGCCGGGCTCGCAGCCGATGATGTGCGCGATCTCGGCGGCGTACTTGTCCGGGTCGGCCGCGGGCAGGTCGATCTTGTTGAGCACCGGGATGATCTGCAGGTCGCGGTCGAGGGCCATGTAGAGGTTGGCCAGCGTCTGCGCCTCGATGCCCTGGGCGGCGTCGACCAGCAGGATCGCGCCCTCGCAGGCGTCGAGCGCGCGGGAGACCTCGTAGGTGAAGTCGACGTGCCCGGGGGTGTCGATCATGTGCAGGATGTGCTCGGCGCCGTCGAGGACCCACGGCAGGCGCACGTTCTGCGCCTTGATGGTGATGCCGCGCTCGCGCTCGATGTCCATCCGGTCGAGGTACTGCGCGCGCATCGCCCGCTCCTCGACCACGCCGGTGATCTGCAGCATCCGGTCGGCCAGGGTGGACTTGCCGTGGTCGATGTGCGCGATGATGCAGAAGTTCCGGATTTGCTCCGGAGCGGTGAAGGTCGTGTCAGCGAACGTAGCCACTCAGGTCCTCGCATGGTCATAAGGGGTGACTCCATCGTCCCATGCCCGCCCACGGGTGAGCCGAGCAGGCGGAATGGGATCGTCCCCGGGCGCGTTGACCCCTCGCATGGAGATCGAGATCTGGTCGGATGTCGCCTGCCCGTGGTGCTATATCGGCCGGGCCCGGCTCAAGCAGGCGCTGGCGCGGTTCGCGCACGCCGACGCGGTGACCGTGCGGTGGCGCAGCTACGAGTTGATGCCCGAGGGCGGCCCGGACGAGGGCATGGCCCGCGACGTGCTGGTCCGGCTGCGCGGCATGACCTCGGAGCAGGTCGCCCAGATGACCGCGCACGTCACCAAGGTGGCCGCGGCCGAGGGGCTCACGCTGGACTACGGCAAGGTGCGGTCCTACAACACCGCCCGCGCCCACCAGGTCCTGCACCTGGCCGCCGAGCACGGTCTCCAGGACGCGCTGAAGGAGCGGCTGCTGCGGGCGCACTTCACCGAGGGCAGGTTGCTCAGCGACGAGGGCGTCTTGGTCGAGTTGGCCGAAGAGGTCGGCCTCGACCGCGACCTGGTGGCGACAGCGCTAAGCGAAGGCTCTTACGCCGACGCGGTGCGCGCGGACGAGCGGGAGGCGACCGAGCTGGGCGCCAACGGGGTGCCGTTCTTCGTCGTCGACCGGCGCTACGGTTTCTCCGGCGCCCAGCCCGCCGACCAGATCCTCGCGCTGCTCGACCGGGCGTGGGCGGAGTCCGCGCGGGTCACGCCAGCCGGGTGACGTCCACCGACACCTCGATGGCCGTGGCGGCTCCCCCGCTGTAGGTGCCCTTGAGCGGGGAGACGTCGGCGTAGTCGCGGCCGATGGCCACCCAGATGTGGCGTGGGCCGATCTCGATGTCGTTGGTGGGGTCGAATCCCCACCAGCCGCCGGTCCACGCCTCGATCCACGCGTGGCTCTCCCCTCGGACGGTCTCGTTGACCTTGCCGTCGGGATTGGTGTGCAGGTAGCCCGAGACGTAGCGGGCGGGGATGCCGATGGAGCGCAGCATCGCCAGGGTGAGGTGGGCGTAGTCCTGGCAGACGCCCTCACGCGCCTCCCAGGCGTCCGCGGCGGAGCTGTGCACGCCGGTGGTGCCGCGCCGGTAGGTGAGCCGGTCGTGGATGAGCTCGGCGATGGCGAGCACGGTCTCATGCGGCTTGCGGCCCTTGCGCATCGTCCGCGCCAGCTGGCCCAGCTCGGCGTGCCGCGGCACGTACCGGGTCCACTCCAGGAACTCGGCGTAGCGGTCGACCACTTCCGGGGCGCGGAGATCGACCCAGCTCGCCCCGTCCACCGGCTCGACGGTGGCTCCCGTCTCGACCACCGACGAGGACACGATCTTGAGTTCGGTGTGCGGGGCGTGCAGGTCGAACGAGGTGACCTCGGTGCCCCAGTAGTCGGTGTAGCGGAACGAGCGGGTCGGCGGCGTCGTCTCGATCCGGCTGACCACCAGGTTCTGCCACCGGTCGCTGCGCGGGGTGAGCCGGGCCTCGTTGTAGGACTGCACCACCGGCGCGGCATAGCGGTACCCGGTGGTGTGCACCACCCGAATCCGCCAGTTCTCCTCGGTCACAGACTCACCTCCGCGTTCGTCCAGGCCACCCACGGCACCGAGTGGAAATACTGCTGCGACACGGCCTCGCCGACCTCGCGCACGGTGGTCTGCAACTCCATGAGCCGGTCGGTCAGGTTCTCCAGCAGCTCGTCGGGCCGGAGGAACTCCAGGTCGCTGCGGGCCTTGCCGAGCAGCCGGATGGCCTCGGCCTTGGACCCGACCCTGGTCACCGGGCGGTGGTCCAGGTGTTCGAGGCAGGACTCGGCCTGGCGCAGCGCGTGGAAGACCGAGCGCGGGAACAGCCGGTCGAGTAAGAGGAACTGCACTACGCGTCGAGCGTCAAGAGCGCCCCGGTAAGTGCGTAGATAGGTGTCGTGCGCGCCTGCTGACCGCAGCACGGTTACCCAGCCCGGAGAGGACGGTTTGTCTCCCACTCGGGACATGAGAAGACGCACGATCATGTCCACGCGCTCGACCGAGCGTCCCAGCACGAGATAGCGCCACCCGTCGTCGCGGCTCATCGTGGAGTCGGCGAGTCCGGCGAACATCGCCGCCCGCTCCTCCACGAAGGAGAAGAACGAGTGCGGCCCGGTCCGCTTGGCCGCTTTCTGCCGCTCGGGCAACGCGTTCCACATGGCGTTGATGCACTCCCACAGCTCGGTCGACACGACCTCGCGGGCGACCCGGGTGTTCTCCCGCGCGCTGGAGATCGAGGACACAATCGAGCCGGAGTGCTCCCGCGAGAACGCCACCAGGTCGGTCAGCGACCGCATGTCGAACGCGGTGCCCTCGGGCGGGACGATGCCCAGCACCACCAGGAGCTGGCGGCTGGTGGCATCGGCGTCGACGGTGGCGTCTTCGAGCAGGTGGTGGACCGACACGTCGAGGATGCGCGCGGTGTCGTCGGCGCGCTCGACATAGCGGCCGATCCAGTAGAGCGATTCAGCGTTGCGTGCGAGCATCGGTCTCCTCCCCGCCTTGCTGTTGCTGCTGTTGCTGCTGTTGCGCCGCGGTCAGCTCCGGGCCGCGCTCGGGGGCGATCTCGTCCAGCGGCGAGGAACCGGCGAGGCCCTGGCCGCTCAGTTCGGCGTCCGCTGTGGACGAGCGCGCGGCGAGCACCCAGGTGTCCTTGGACCCGCCGCCCTGCGAGGAGTTCACGACCAGGCTGCCTTCGGGGATCGCGACCCTGGTCAGCCCACCGGGGAGGACGAACACGGACTTGCCGTCGTTCACCGCGAACGGCCGCAGGTCGACGTGACGCGGCTTGAGGCGCTGACCCACCTTCGTCGGCACTGTCGACAACTGCACCACCGGCTGCGCGATCCAGCCACGCGGGTTGGCGCGCACTCTCTTGCGCAGCGCCGCCAACTCCTTCGCCGAGGAGTTCGGGCCGAAGACGATGCCGTAGCCGCCGGACCCCTCCACCGGCTTGACCACCAGCTCGGAGATCCGGTCGAGCACCTGCTCCTGCTCGTCGGGCAGCCAGCAGCGGTAAGTGTCCACATTGGGCAGCAGCGGAGTCTCGCCCAGGTAGTACTTGAGGATTTCCGGCAGGTAGGTGTAGACGAGCTTGTCATCGCCGACGCCGTTGCCTACCGCGTTCGCGATAACCACGTTCCCCGCACGCGCGGCGTTGAGCACACCCGCGACCCCGAGCACCGAGTCCGGCCGGAACTGGACCGGGTCGAGGTAGTCGTCATCGATGCGCCGGTAAATCACGTCTACCTGGCGCTCTCCTTCTGTCGTGCGCAGGTAAATGACGTTGTCGCGGCAGAACAGGTCGCGCCCCTCGACCAGTTCGACCCCCATCTGCCTGGCCAGCAGCGAGTGCTCGAAGTAGGCGGAGTTGTGCACGCCAGGGGTGAGCACGACGATGTTCGGATCCGCCACGTTGGCCGCGGCCGCAGCCCGCAGCGCGCGCAGCAGGTGCACCGCGTAGTCGCCGACCGCACGGACCCGGTGCTTCGCGAAGAGGTCGGGGAAGACCCGCGCCATGGTGCGCCGGTTTTCCATCACATAGGAGACCCCGGACGGGTTGCGGAGGTTGTCTTCCAGCACGCGGAAAGTGCCCTCTTCGTCCCGGACGACATCGATGCCCGAGACGTGCACGCGCACGCCGTTGGGCGGGAGGACGAACGCGGCGGCGCGGTGGAAGTGCTCGCACGAGGTGATCAGCCGCCGGGGCAGCACGCCGTCGCGGATGATCTGCTGGTCGCCGTAGACGTCGGCGAGGAACATCTCCAGCGCCCTGACCCGCTGGACGATTCCCTTTTCCAGCCTCGACCACTCCGCGGCGGTGATCACCCTGGGCACCAGGTCGAGCGGGAAGGGCCGTTCCTGGCCGGAGAGCGAGAAGGTGATGCCCTGGTCGACCAGGGCCCGGTCGAGGGCTTCGGAGCGGGCAGTCAGGTCACCGGGCCGGGACGCGGCCAACTGCTCGTGCAGCCGCCGGTAGGCCTGCCGGACGGAGCCGTCTGGCCCGAACATCTCGTCGTAGGCGCCCGCGTGCGGACGTCGCGGGTCGAGGTAGCCGTCGAAGAGTCCGCCCAGATCCGGGCCGGTGTCACGCGCCCGGCGTGGGGCTCGCCGAGACGTGTCCGTGGTCGTTGAGCGCTCCATCCAGGCATCTTTGCCTACCGCGCCGGAATCTCGCAGTATCGCGACATCACTTCGACCCTGGGCGCCGTGTGAGATTCCCCTATTTGCCGTGGTCACCACGGTGGCCGATCATGATTGGCCGTTGCCTTGTATATTCCCGGTCGGTAATGTTCAGTGGATGGCGACCACCTTCACCGTGCTGGCCGAACCGACCCGGCGGCGCATCCTCGACCTCCTGCGCGAGCAGCCGCGGTCGGTCGGCGAATTGGTCACCGAACTCGGCCTCACCCAGCCGGGCACGTCCAAGCACCTCAAAGTGCTGCGCGACGCCGGGCTGGTGCGGGTCCGCAGGGACGCCCAACGCCGCTGGTACGAGCTGCGGCCGGAACCGCTCGCGGAGATCGACTCGTGGCTGGCGCCGTACCGGCGGCTCTGGTCCAACAGCCTGGACAAGCTGGAACAGCACCTCGACACGATGGACTGACGCGGCGCGTTGAGCGTCAGGCTGGCTCCCGGGAGTCCCGCCGGATCGGATGGTCGGCGGGAACCTCCACCAGCACGATCCGCACACCGTCGGGGTCGGCCAGCCACGCCTCACGCAGTCCCCAGGGCTCTTGGCGAGGCTCACGCAGCAACGTCACACCGTTGGCGGTCAACTCGGCCGCGGCGGCGGCGAGATCGCGCACCTGCAACCAGACAGCCAGGTCCGGACTCGCCTCCCCGGCGCCCTGCCCGGAGATTTCCAGGTAGCCGCCGCCGAGGAAGAACACGACCCCGCCCGGGAACTCTCGGTACACCGCCAGCCCCAACACGTCCCGGTAGAACGCCAGGGACCGCTCGGGGTCACGCGGACGGAGGATGAGCCTGCTGCTGAGAAACTCCACGGGTAAGTCCTACCTGCCCGCGACAGTCCGCGCGACTACGCTCGCCGTCCGTGCGACCTTCCTCGGACGACCCCCGCCCCGCCCACGGCGCCGTGTGGGAGGTCCCCACCCGCAACCGCCCGGACGCCATCGCCTACGCCCCCGACCTCGACGGCGCGGCCGACCCCGGCGAGATCGTCTGGGCCTGGGTCCCCTACGAGGACGACCCCGCCCGAGGCAAGGACCGCCCCCTGCTCGTGGTGGGCCGCACCGGCGCGACCTTGCGCGCGCTGATGCTGTCGAGCAAAGCCCCGCACGACCGTGAGCGCCGCGACTGGCTCGAACTGGGCACCGGCCGCTGGGACCGCGACGGCCGAGTGTCCTACCTGCGCATGGACAGGCTGTTCGGACTCGGCGAACAAGACATCCGCCGAGAGGGCTCGGTGCTGGAGGCCGACCGGTTCGCCCTGGTCGCCGAGGCCCTGCGGGTCCGCTACGGCTGGCAGTGACCACAGGCGGTCACCAACACTGCCTGTGATGGCGTCGAAGAACGCGGTCGGCGGCGTCCCGAGAGTGAACTCGGGCGAGGTCGCGCTCGGCGATGTTCCGCGCGAAGGGGATTAGCCGCGTCTCCCACAACTCGACGGGCGAGCCGCTCACTCGCCTGCCGCGCGTGCCCGTGATCGCGATGTCCAACGGCTGCTCCTTGGCGAATCCCGCTACCCGACCGGGCGAAAAAATGATATCACTTAGATAGAACATCGCTAGCCGGGAGGGGACCATGAACACGACCGTCACACCGCAGGACATCGACCGACCGGCGCTGCCGCAGCCCCACGTGCGGGAGAAGGTCGCGTTCGGGGTCGCCGGGCTGCCGATCGGGGCGGTCGCCGTAGTGCTGACGTTGGCCGGGTTAGCGCTGATCGGCGGCGGGATCGCCGGTCTTATCGGGGTGCTGTCGCTGGCTGACGCCGTGGCGGTCACCGCGGTCGTGCTCGGTGTGCTGGCCGTTGCCGCGGCGGCGATAGCGGGGGGCGGGCTGACCATGGTGGAGCCCGGTGAGGCGCGAGTTCTGCAGTTCCTCGGCCGCTACGTCGGCACCGTCCGGCTCGACGGGCTGCGGTGGGTGAACCCGTTCACCACGCGGCGGAAAGTGTCGACGCGCATCCGGAACCACGAGACGGCGGTGATGAAGGTCAACGACGCCGACGGCAACCCGATCGAGATCGCCGCGGTCGTCGTGTGGCAGGTCCAGGACACCGCCCGCGCGGTGTTCGAGGTGGACGACTTCATCGCCTTCGTCGCGATCCAGACTGAGACCGCCGTGCGGCACATCGCCACCACCTACCCGTACGACGCGCACGGCGAGCACGCGCAGCTGTCATTGCGCGACAACGCCGACGAGATCACCCACCGGCTCTCCGCCGAGATCGCGGCGCGCGTCGAGGCCGCGGGCGTCGGCGTGATCGAGTCGCGCATCACTCACCTGGCGTACGCGCCGGAGATCGCGGGCGCGATGCTGCGCAGGCAGCAGGCGGGCGCGGTCGTCGCGGCCCGGCAGCGGATCGTGGAGGGCGCGGTGGGCATGGTGGAACTCGCGCTGGATCGGCTCGCCGAACGGGAGGTGGTCAACCTTGACGAGGAGCGGAAAGCGGCGATGGTGAGCAACCTCTTGGTCGTGCTGTGCAGCGACCGAGAGGCCCACCCCGTGGTCAACACAGGGTCCCTCTACCACTGATGGCCGAACGCAAGAAGGTCCTCCTCAGGCTGGACCCCGCCGTGCACGACGCGGTGGCCCGGTGGGCGAACGACGAGCTGCGCAGCACCAACGCGCAGATCGAGTTCATGCTCCGCCGCGCCCTCGCCGAGGCCGGACGGCTGCCCGAGGGCGCGGGCGGTCTCCCGCGCCGGGGCAGGCCGCCCAAGGACGAGCCGCCCGAGGACTGAGCGTCGGCCACCGACTGTTACTCTTGCTCGTCGCGCCGTGCGGCACTCCGACGTGGAGGAGACCTGCTCAGCAGGGCCAGGGGACCGATTCCGGTCCCGTGAGTGCGGCGCGCCGATCCGGACTCGACACGAGGAGCACACGCATGGCCAACATCAAGTCCCAGATGAAGCGGATCAAGACGAACGAGAAGGCGCGCCTGCGCAACAAGTCCGTCAAGTCCTCGGTCAAGACCGCGATCCGCAAGTTCCGCGAGGCCGCCGAGGCGGGCGACAAGGCCAAGGCCCAGGAGCTGTTGGCCGTGGCGAGCCGCCAGCTCGACAAGGCCGCGGGCAAGGGCGTCATCCACGCCAACCAGGCCGCCAACAAGAAGTCGGCCATGGCGCTGCGGGTCAACAAGCTCGGCTGACCCACACCCACACGTGCCAGCGGCGCCGTCCACCTCCGGGTGGGCGGCGCCGCTGCCGTGTGCATAAGACTCGTCGCATGGACCTGGAGCCCAAACCCACCTCAGCGGCGAGGACCTCGCTCTCGCACATCATGACCGCCCTGGACACCAACCTCCTGGGCACCGTCCACGGCGGCGTCATCATGAAGCTGGTCGACGACGTGGCGGGCGCGGTGGCCCAACGCCATTCCGGCGGGCCCGCCGTGACCGCGGCGATGGACGACATGACCTTCCTGCACCCGGTTCGGGTCGGCGACCTCGTGCACGCCCACGCCCAGGTCAACTGGGCAGGCCGCTCCTCGATGGAGGTCGGCGTCCGGGTCCTGGCCGAGCCGTGGGACCGGGCGGGCGTCCCGCCGACCCAGGTGGCGACGGCCTACCTGGTGTTCGTGGCGGTGGACAGGACGGGCCAACCGCGCGCCGTCCCCCCGGTCTTACCCGAAACCCCGGAAGACGAGCGCCGCCTCCGAGAAGCGGAGATCCGCCGCCACCACCGTCTCGCCAAGCGAGCCGAGATCCTGGAAAGCCGCACCGCACCCCACTGACGCCCGCGCCCCACGAAAGCGGCCCCAGCTTCCACCTCACCCCGCGTGAACGCCCTGAGCAGGCGAAGGAACGCGGTCAGTCTCGCCGGTGCGCGTGGGCGAGTCGCAGCACTGCCCGTTCCAGGGCGTAGTCCGCGTCCGCCGCGACGCCCTTGACGTCGGCGTTCACCTCGGCCACCACGCGCATGGCCTCCGCGAGGCCCGCGGGCTTCCAGCCTCGGGCCTGGCCCAGCGCCTTCTTCACCTTCCACGCGGGCATCCCCAACTCGCCTGCCAGCCGGAACGGGTCGGCGCGGCCCGCGCCAGCGACCCTGGCCACGGTCCGCACGGCGTCGGCGAGCGCGTCGGCGACCAGGACGTGCGGAACGCCGAGGTTCATGGCCCAGCGCAGCGCCTCCATCGCCCCCGCCAGGTCCCCCGTCACGGCCTTCTCGGCGACGGCGAACCCGGTGACGTCGGCGCGCCCGCGGTGGTACCGCCGGACCGCCTCCTCGGTCACCGATCCCCCGGTGTCGGCGACGAGCTGGCCCGCCGCCGCGGCGAGTTCCCGCAGGTCGGAGCCGACGGAGTCGATGAGCGCGGCCACCGCGGCCGGATCGGTCTTGCCGCCCGCCCGGCGGATCTCGTTGCGGACAAACGCCTCCCGCTCCGACGCTTTGGTGATCTTGGCGCACTCGGTGACCACCGCGCCCGCCTTGCGCATAGCGGCCACGATGTCCTTGCCCGCCTTGCGTCCGCCGCCGTTGTGCACCACGACCAGCACGATCCCGTCCGCGGGCGCCTTGGCGTAGGACACGACCAGCGCCGCGATGTCCTGGGTCGCCTCGTGGGCGGCGTCGAGGACGATCACCCGCCCCTCGGCGAACAGCGAGGGGCTGACGAGTTCGGCCAGCTCAGGGCCTGTGAGATCAGCCACCCGGAGCCGGGTCAGGTCGGCGGCGGGGTCGGCGAGCCGGGCGGTGTCGAGCGCGGCGCGGATGGCGCGCTCGACCAGCAACTCCTCTTCCCCGAGCACGAGTTGCAGCGGGGCTGGCGTGACCGCGGGCGAGTTCACGCCCGCGATCCTCCCATGGCCGCGCCGCACCCAAGTGAGCAGACGAACAGGCTCCGCTCTCGAATACTGGACAGGGGACTGGCCGATCGCGTTCATGGTGCCGTAGCGTGGCGGGCAAGTCGCGGGCCCGCTTCGGCGCGCTCGGACCACAACTGAATACCGCTCATCCAGAGGGGCAGAGGGATCGGCCCGAAGAAGCCCCGGCAACCGGCGTTACGCGTCACTTCCTCATCGCGAGGAGGCGGACGACCACGGTGCCAATTCCGACCCGCGCAGCGGGATAGATGAGGAGATACCTCGCGATGACATCGACCGTTGACGTCCAGCAGACCAGCGCTTACGACCTCGGCCCCGCCCGGGCGCTCTCCTGCCGCGAATGCGGCCACCAGATCCCACTCGCCGCCGAGTTCGCCTGCGCCGAGTGTTTCGGCCCGCTTGAGGTCGCCTACGAGTTCGGCAACATCACTCGGGCTGACATCGAAGCGGGACCCCAGTCGATTTGGCGCTACCGGGGGCTGCTGCCGGTCCCCAGCGACGTCGCCGCCCACCCCAACACCGACCCGGGCATGACCCGGCTGGTCAAGGCCGACCGCCTCGCCGCTGCGCTCGGCGTGAAGTCGCTGTGGGTCAAGGACGACACCGGCAACCCCACGCACTCGTTCAAGGACCGCGTCGTCGCGGTCGCGCTCGCCGCCGCCCGCCAGCTCGGCTTCAGCGTGCTGGCCTGCCCGTCCACCGGCAACCTCGCCAACGCGGTCGCCGCGGCGGCGGCCCGCGCGGGCTGGGACTCGGTCGTGCTGATCCCGTCGTCGCTGGAGCGGGCGAAGATCCTGACCACGGCGGTCTACGACGGCGCGCTGATCGCCGTCGACGGCAACTACGACGATGTCAACCGGCTCGCCACCGAGCTGGCCGCCGAGCACGAGAACTGGGCGTTCGTGAACGTCAACGTCCGCCCGTACTACGCGGAAGGCTCCAAGACCCTGGGCTACGAGGTCGCCGAGCAGCTCGGCTGGCGGCTCCCGCGGCAGATCGTGGTGCCGGTCGCGTCCGGCTCCCAGCTGACCAAGGTCGACAAGGCGTTCCGCGAGCTGGGCGAGCTGGGCCTGGTCGAGCCGACGCCGTACCGCGTGTTCGGCGCGCAGGCCACCGGCTGCTCCCCGGTCTCCTCGGCGTTCAAGTCCGGCCACGACGTGATCCGCCCGGTCAAGCCGGACACCATCGCCCGCTCGCTGGCGATCGGCGCCCCCGCCGACGGCCCGTACGTGCTCGACTCGGTCCGCCGCACGGGCGGCGCGGTCGAGGACGTCACCGACGCCGAGGTCGTCGAGGGCATCCGCCTGCTGGCCCGCACCGAGGGCATCTTCGCCGAGACCGCAGGCGGCGTGACCGTCGCCACGGCGAAGAAGCTCATCGAGAGCGGCCAGATCGACCCCGACGCCGAAACCGTCCTCCTCATCACCGGCGACGGCCTCAAGACCCTCGACGCGGTCCAGGACCACATCGGCCCGCGCGCCACCATCCCGCCGACCGCCGCCGCCGTCCGCGAGGTCCTCGGCCGCGGCTGACCCACGACGCGTGTCCAGTGGCCGCACCCCGGGCGGGGTGCGGCCACTGCCGTTCCACACACCGCACACCCAGCCCAACTCCCCGGACAGCGCCTTGTCGCCCACGAGTCAGGGCGCGGCCGATCACCCGCCCGAAGTTCTCAGCCATCGGATCGGGTTCAGCGCCCAGCCGGCCCAGTTCCCAGCAGGTTTCAGTTCCCGGCAGGTTCAGTTCCCCGGCAGGTTCAGGTCCCCAGCAGGATTCAGCACCCCCAACAGGTTCAGGTCCCCAGGAAGATTCAGTACCCAGCAGGTTCGGTTCCCCGGCGAGATTCAGTTCCCCGGCAGCGTTCCCGGCCGCGCCAAGGGCGGTGGCGTGGCGAAGCCGCTGGCCCGCCGAGATTCAGCGGCCAGGAGGGGATCTGGGCTCGCCGCGCACCATCGCGGCGGGCCTCCCCCCGTCCTCGACTACCGCGCAATCGCCTCCGGTGTCGGTTCGGACAATTAGAACTCCTTTCTGGGTAAGGCTTCCCAACGTGCGCGGGCTCGGATGGCCGTAGCGGTTGCCAGCGCCCACACTGACCAACGCCACCCGCGCACCGGTGGCCGCGAGGAACTCCGGCGCGGTGTATCGACTTCCGTGGTGCGGGACCTTGACGATGTCGGCGGACAGGTCGACGCCCGCGGTCAGCAGGTCGGCCTGAGCGGCGAGTTCGATGTCCCCGGTGAGCAGCAGCCGTCCAGCCCGGGTGGTGGCCCGGAGCACCACCGAGCGGTTGTTGATCTGTGTGCCGTCCGGTTCGGCAGGCTCATCCTCCTTCGTTTGTGGGGCAAGGACTTCCACGGCAAGGCCCGGCCAGCTCAGTCGCTGCCCAGCCGTCAACTGCACGAGCGGGACCCCGGCGTCGGCCACTTCCTCGCGCACCTGCCGCCAGGCCCACGCAGGCGCCCGCCCGGGACCGACCGCGACAGCGCCGACCGCGTGGCCGGATAAGACCGCCGACAGGCCGCCCACATGGTCCGCGTGCAGATGGCTGAGGATCACCAGAGGAATCCGGTCGACCCCTAGCCGGTCCAGGCACTCGCGTGTCGGAGCCGATTCGGGGCCGGTGTCGACCAGCACCGCCCTGTCAGGGTCCGCTGTGGACAGTGCGATCGCGTCCCCTTGACCGACGTCACACGCGACCGCGGCCCAACCGGACGGCGGCCAGCCCGGAGCGATGACCCGGACCGGAATCACCACCAGCAGAACAGCGGTGAGCCCCAACCCGACCACCAACCGCGCCGTGCGCCGCCGCATCGCCACAGCCAACCCGACGGCTGTCAGGAGCAGCGCCGCCCCGCCCCACCACCCCGCGGGCCAGTCGAGGGCCGCTCCCGGCATCCCGGCCGCGGTCCGGCCGACCGCGACCAGCCACCCGACTTCGGGACCGGCAAGGCGCGCCAGCCACTCCGCGAGCCACGGCAGGACCGGCATCACCAACGCGGCCAGCACCCCGAGGACCGTCGCGGGCGCGACGACCGGAGCGGCGGCCAGGTTCGCCGCCACCGCGACGAGGCTGACCTGACCGCTCATCCCGGCCACGACCGGCGCCGTCACCAGGTGCGCCGCCGCGGGCACGGCGAGCGCCTCGGCCACGATCCGGGGAACGCCACGCCGCGTGAGCCGCCGCGTCCACCTCGGCGCGAGCAGGACCAGCGCACCGGTGGCCAGCACCGACAGCACGAACCCGAAGGCGACGGCCATCGCCGGGTCGTGCACGACGAGCACGATCACCGCCGCTCCGAGGGCGGGCAACGCGGACCGTTCCCGCCCGAGAGCGAGGGCGAGCAGGCCGACCGCGCCCATGACCCCGGCCCGCAGAACACTGGGTTCCGGACCGGCCAGGATCACGTATCCGACGAGCGCGCACAGCGCACCGGCCGCCGACCCTCGCGGCCCTATCCTGACCAACCGCAACAGGTAGAGAACGGCGACGCAGACAATGGCGAGGTTAGCCCCGCTGACCGCCAGCAAATGGGACATCCCGGCGACGCGGAACTCGTCCTCGACCGTGGTGGACATGCCGTCCTTGTCACCGACGACGAGCGCGGGCAGCAGCCCGGCGGACTCGGGTTCGAGCACGCCCGACGCCTGCCGGAGGCCCGCGCGGAGCGCGTGGGCGGCCCGTTGCCAGGCGGGCGCGTCGCCGACGGACGCCGGTGACCCCCGGGCGCGAAGCACGGCCACGGTGAGCGTGCCGCCCTCCGCCGGGGCGAGCGTGCCCTCGGCCACGGCCCGCTGACCGGGCAGCAATGCCGCCCACCGGTCCACCGGGGCCAGAATCAGGATCCGGGTCCCGGAGGGCGCCACAACGGCGGGCACGACGACCGAGCGCACCCCGGACGGCAGGCCGCCGAATCCGGCCGCGCGCACAGGTTTGGGCCGTTCGACGACCTCGACCTGGAGACGGGCCGCCGCGCCGCGGGCCGCCTCCGCCCGGAGCGGGTCCGCCGCGGCCTCGTGGATCCGCGCGGCGACCGGCCACACGGCGAGCACGCCGCAGACGAACAGCGGCACACCGGCGGCCAGCCGAACGGGCCCATCGCGCGCGGACTCGCGCCCGCGGCGCTCACGGCGTCGAGTGTGGGCGGCCCCGGCTAGAGCCGCGAGGCAGCCGACGACCACCGTCAGCGACCAGTGCACGAGCAGTCCCAGCAGCGCGGACAGCCACACCGCCAGCGCGCCGGACAACAGCCGCCAGTCGTGCGGTCTCGGGTCGGGTGGCGGCTGGTTCATCGGACCGTGACGAGATCGCGCAGGGTCGTGAACCGGGCCGGGCCGATGCCCTCGATCTCATGGAGCTGGTCGACCTTGGTGAACTGGCCGTGGCGCGTGCGCCAGTCGAGGATGCGTTGGGCGGTGACGCTGCCCACCCCGGGCAAGGTGTCCAGCTGCGCCAAGGACGCCGAGTTGAGGTTGACGAGCGCGCCCGGTTGCTCGGTCTGGGCATCGACGGGTGCGGGGACGCCGACGTGGATCTGCTCACCGTCGGCGAGTTTGCGGGCGAGGTTGAGCGCGCTCAGGTCGGCGCCGGGCAGGGCGCCGCCGCTGGCCCGGAGCGCGTCCACGACCCGCGCCCCATCCGGGAGCGACCGGATACCTGGGCTCCCGACCTTGCCGACGACGTCGACCACAACCTCGGCCGCGACACTCGGACTTGGGTTGGCCTGGTCGACGGTGGCAGCGGCCAAATTGGGCGGCACCTCTTTTACCGGGGAGTCGGAAAGAGCGACAAACCCGGCGACCACCGCGACGACCACGGTCAAGCCCGCGATGAGCGGAATCGGAACCCGGCGTCGATCAGGCGGGCTGTGCGGGGTGAACCGGCGGATGAGATGGCCTGTGGGACGGCGCCACGGGAACCTTCGCTCGACCCGGGGATCGGATTCAGGAGACTCAGAATCCGGTGATCCGGGATCAGGCGAACTGGTGGGCCGCGCCAAGAAAGATGGATCAGATACGTCTCGATCGGGGCGGGTGAAGAAGCGCCGCCACGGAATGGCCCCGGCTGGCGTCTGCTGGCGTTCGGAATCCGGCCGCGGTTCTTGACCTGGCAGGAGGTCAGGCTGGTCTCTGCGGCGAACGGGCGCGCTGGAGAAACCGATATCCGGAGGCTGTCGCGGATTTTGCGACTCGGGTCGGGGCTCGTCCCAGGGGCGGGCCGCGATGGTGGTCAACCGGGCCAGGACGGCGTCCATCTGAGCTGCGCGAGTGGCGTTGATCTGTGGCATAGCACCAACGCTAGGGACGAATCAAGGCCGTGGGTAGGCGTCTCCGTCGCCTGTGGACAACTCCGTCCTATGTGGATAACTCAGTTGTCAAAACGGCCAGGGCAGAGTACAACGCCGAGAACTCCGGGGCCGGTGTGCGCGCCGATGACGGCGCCCAACTCGGAAACCACGCAACCAGCGGACCGCGGAATGCGCTCGTCCAAGCGGGTGGCGAGTTCAGCGGCGCGATCGGGGGCGGCGAGGTGGTGCACCGCCAGTTGGACCGGCTCGTCGCCCGCCGCGGCCACGGCAAGGTCCACCAAGCGGGCCAACGCCCGGCTGGTCGTGCGCACTTTCTCCAACGGCACTATCTCGCCATTGTGGACATGGAGAACGGGTTTCATGGACAACGCTGTGCCCAGGAGGGCGGCGGCCGCACCGATCCGTCCTCCGCGACGCAGATACTCCAACGTCTCAACAATGAAGAAGCTCTTAGTGTTCTCCGCCGCCTCTACCGCGGCGGCTTCCACCTCCGCTCCCCCAGCGCCTCCCGCCGCGACCGCGGCGGCGCGCAGGGCGGCGAACCCGAGGCCCATGGCGGTCGTGCGGGAGTCGACCACACGGACCACGTCCGCACCGACCTCCTCAGCGGCCACCCGAGCCGACTCCCACGTCCCGGAGAGCCGCCGGGACAGGTGCACGGACAGCACGCCATCCGCCCCGCCGTCGAGAAGGCGGCGGTATTCGGCGGCGAACTCGTCGGGGTTGGGGCGGGAGGTCGTCACCACGCGGTGCCGCGTGAGCGCTTCCGCGAGTTCACCGGGGCCGAAGTCGACACCGTCGCGGCCCTCTCGATCGTCCACACGCACCAGGAGCGGCACCACCCGGACCGCGTGCCGGTCGGCGAAGCCTTCCGGCAGATACGCGGTCGAGTCGGTGACTACGGCGAACGGCACGATGCCGAAGCCTAAGGCGTGTCCTGTGGATCACGGCAGGTGGGATTCCCGATCCACAGGGCCGCCCTGGTTGCTCAAAGCCGGGAAACTACGTCGCGCGCCGCGCGCGATCCAGCAGCGGCCCGACGACCTCCGCGAGGGCCTTGCCAGCCAGTTCGTGGCCCCGCCAACCCCAGTGGATGCCGTCGACATTGCCGTGTCCGCTGAGCACGTGCTCACCGATGACTTCTGCCAAGTCGAGCACGGGCACGTTCGCGCTGTGCGCCCAGCGGCGGATCTCGGCCACGGCGTGGTCGCGGGCCGTGTGGACGTACCCGTACGCCCGGGAGCGGTGCACTCCCGGGAGGATGGCGACGGCGGGAAGGTCGGGCCGCAGGGCGCGAATGGCGACCAGAGTCTCATCGAGGTAGCGGACGGTCAGCTCGGCGGGCAACGCGACGGGCTTGCCTCGGGTTATCCGCGCCAACCAGGGCAGAGCCGACAGATAGGTCTGTCGGACACAACGGCGCAAGCTGTCTGGGCGCAGGTAGCGGATGCCCTGCCGCAGGTAAGTGGGCAGAGGCGAGGGCAGCGTGTCCATGCCGCCGACGGCGAGGACCAGAACATCGGCGTGCGGAAGCTGAGCCCACACCCGGGGGTCGCCGACGAGCGACCAGTACGCGTCGCGGGCGGTCCAGCCGAAGCCAGCGAACAGCTCGGCGCGGCCGCCGATGGCTGCCGCGGCCAGGTTCGGCCAGAGGCGGGGATCGTCAGCGGGATGGGGACCGTCTGGGCCGTGGAAGGTCAGCGAGTCGCCGAACATCAGCACGGTTGGCGACGACATGTCTAGCCGGTGATGCCCGCGTTGTACGCGATCAGGCGCCACGCCAAGCCGCTGGTCTCCCGGCGCGCCAGCACTGTCCAGTGACAGTTGCTGATGCCGCCAAGCTGCCACCAGTTGACCACCGGCAGCCCCAAGAGGCTGCCGGTAAGCGCGGTTATCAGGCCGCCGTGCGCGCACAACACGGCGGTCTCTTCGGTTCCTTCGTCCAGCGCGGTGACGACTTCGGTGGCCCGGGCGGCGACCTCGATTCGGGCCTCCCCGCCAGGCGGAGTCCAGGTCGCGTCGGTCTGCCACTGGGCGCGGCCGCCCGGCCACCCCTCATCGACCTCCGCGCTGGTCTTGCCCTGCCAAAGGCCGAGATTCGTCTCCCGCAAGCGCTTGTCAATGCGCAGCGGCACGCCGATCGCCTCGCTGAACACGGTGGCCGTGTCGGTCGCGCGGCGCAGGTCGGAGGCCACGATGACGTCCGGGGAGAACCGGGCCAGCGCGGGCACGGCGAATCGGGCCTGGTTCCACCCCACCTCGGTCAGGTTGGAGTCGAGGTGGCCCTGCATCCGTCCGGAGGCGTTGTAGTCGGTTTCCCCGTGCCGCCAGAGCACGAGTCTGCGCAATGTCACGGGGCGCTCTCCTCCTCCGCGGGTGGCGCCGCGTCGAACTCGATACGGGGGCAGTCCTTCCACAGCCGCTCCAAGCCGTAGAACGAGCGCTCCTCCGCGTGCTGGATGTGCACCACGACGTCGACGAAGTCGAGCAGGACCCACCGGCCTTCGCGGGCGCCCTCTCGGCGAACCGGCTTGGTGCCCGCCTCGCGCATCTTGTCCTCGACGTTCTCCACGATCGCGCCTACCTGCCGCTCGTTGGCGGCGGAGGCGATCACGAAGCAGTCTGTGATCACGAGCTGGTCGGAGACGTCCAGCACGATCACGTCGCTGGCCTTCTTGTCCGCGGCCGCGTTGGCCGCGACCAATGCCAGTTCGCGTGCGTCGTGCGTCGCTGCCACGTCACTCCTCAGTCCGGTTTCTCGATAGGTTGAACCCGTCGAGACTACCCGTGCCCGCACCTCGGTTGGCGAGGAAGGACCGGTTGGGGGCTTGTCTGTCACTGTTCGGGCGCGTAGAGGCCGCGCTTGGAGATGTACTGGACGACACCATCGGGAACGAGATACCAGACCGGATCCCCGGCGGCGACCCGTTTGCGGCAATCGGTCGAGGAGATCGCCATCGCCGGGACCTCGATCAGGCTTACCGATCCGCTGGGCAGATGCGCGTCCTTGAGGTGGTAACCCGGCCGGGTGACGCCGACGAAGTGGGCCAGGGTGAACAGCTCGTCCACGCGGTGCCAGGACAGGATCTGCTCCAGGGCGTCCGCGCCGGTGATGAAGAACAGCTCGTCGTCGGGATAGGTGGAGCGCAGGTCACGCAGGGTGTCCACGGTGTAGGTGACGCCCTTGCGGTCGATGTCCACCCGGCTGACGGAGAACCGAGGATTGGACGCGGTGGCCACTACCGTCATCAGGTAGCGGTCCTCGGCGGCGCTGACCTCCCGGTCGCCCTTCTGCCAGGGCAGCCCGGTCGGCACGAAGATGACCTCGTCCAGGTCGAACCGGGCCTGCACCTCGCTCGCGGCGACCAGGTGCCCGTGGTGCACCGGGTCGAAGGTGCCGCCCATGATCCCTATCCGGCGCGCCATGGCCGGAGCCTACGACGGCGCGAGCGCCGCGTCTTGGCATGCGGGGATGTGTGGGCGACGTCTCCGACGGGGGGCGTTCGACGCACGCCGCCCACACATCGTGGCCGAGCCTGGCGGGACCGAGCCCGTGCACTCGTCCCTCGCCGTGCCCGCGACGAGGAGACGCGGGTCCGCACGGCCTATGACGCCGATTGGCGGCGCCGTTCAAGATCTCAAGTTATCCACAGGCGAGCCGCGGGCGGTTCGACGCCCGTCGGGGCGGTGGGGTAAGCACGAGGTGTGGACGAAACAGCATTGCGGACTTCCGCGGAAGACCGGCTCCGCGCCCTGGCGGGCCCGGACGCGCGGCTGCGCGACGACCAGTGGACCGCCATCGAGGCGCTGGTGGCCGGGCGCAAACGGGCGCTGGTCGTGCAGCGCACCGGATGGGGCAAGTCCGCGGTGTATTTCGTGGCCACGGCGCTGCTGCGGGGGCTGGGCGAGGGGCCGACGGTGATCGTGTCGCCATTGCTGGCCCTGATGCGCAACCAGGTGGAGGCCGCGGCGCGGGCGGGGGTGCGCGCGGCCACGATCAACTCGGCGAATCCGCAGGACTGGGAGGCGGTGCACGACGCGGTCGCCGACGGCGATGTCGACGTGCTCCTGGTGAGCCCCGAACGGCTGAACAATCCAGACTTCCGGGACGCCGTGCTGCCCAAGCTCACGGCGTCGGCCGGGATGCTGGTGGTGGACGAGGCGCACTGCATCTCCGACTGGGGCCACGATTTCCGGCCGGACTACCGCAGGCTGCGAACACTGCTCAGCGAGCTGCCCGAAGGCGTCCCGGTGCTCGCCACGACGGCCACGGCCAACGACCGGGTGGTGCGCGACGTCGCCCAGCAGCTTGCCTTGGCCGAGAGCGACGCGCTGGTCCTGCGTGGCCCGCTCGCCCGGGAGAGTCTGCGGCTGGGCGTGTTGCGGCTGCCCACGGCGCAGGCCCGGCTGGCGTGGCTCGCCGAGCACCTGGCCTCGTTCACCGGATCGGGGATCATCTACACGCTCACGGTCGCCGCGGCCGAGGAACTGGCCGCGTTCCTGCGTGAGCGCGGGTACGAGGTGACCGCCTACACCGGGCGCACCGAGGCCGCCGACCGGCAGCGCGCCGAAGAGGACCTGCTGGCCAACCGGGTCAAGGCGCTGGTCGCCACGTCCGCGCTGGGCATGGGATTCGACAAACCCGACCTCGGGTTCGTGGTGCACGTCGGCGCGCCACAGTCGCCGATCTCCTACTACCAGCAGATCGGCCGTGCGGGCCGTGGCGTCAAGCGAGCGGACGTCGTGCTCTTGCCCGGCACGGAGGACCGCGACATTTGGTCTTACTTCGCCTCGCTGGCGTTCCCCGCCGAGCATGTGGTGCGCACGGTGCTCGGCGCTCTCGCTGAGGCGGGGAAACCTCTGTCGACACCGGCCCTGGAACCGCGGGTGGACCTGTCGCGGGGGCGGCTGGAGATGGTGCTCAAGGTGCTCGATGTCGACGGCGCGGTGCGGCGGGTGCGCGGCGGGTGGGAGTCGACGGGGGCGAGCTGGGAATACGACGCCGAGCGGTACCAGCGGATCGCGGCCGCGCGGGAGGCCGAGCAGCGGGCGATCCTGGACTACCAGGCGACCGATGGCTGCCGCATGGAGTTTCTGCTGCGCCAACTCGACGACCCGCACGCCGCGCCGTGCGGCCGGTGCGACAACTGCACCGGACAGCACTGGAGCGCCGAGGTCTCCGGCGCGGGCGTGGCGGCGGCCGAGGAGCGGCTGCGCAGGCCCGGGGTGGAGGTGACGCCGAAGAAGCAGTGGCCGACGGGCATGTCCGCGCTTGGTGTGCCGTTGGCGGGGAAGATCGCCCCGGGGCTGGCGGCGGAGCCGGGTCGAGCGCTGGGGCGGCTGACCGACATCGGCTGGGGCAACCGCTTGCGTGAGCTGTTCGCCGCGCCTGAGGACGACGTGGTTCCCGACGACGTGTTCAACGCCTGTGTGAAGGTTCTGTCGGCCTGGGGTTGGGCGGAGCGACCGGTGGGGGTCGTCACGGTCGGGTCGAGCAGGCGACCCAGGCTGGTGTCGAGCTTCGGCGAACGAATCGCGACGATCGGCAGGCTGCCGCTGCTGGGCGAAGTCCACAGTGGGCGGTCGGCGCCCCAGGCGAACAGCGCCCAACGGCTGGCGTGGCTGTGGAACTCGCTCCAGGTGCCGGACGAGTTGGCGGCGCGGGTGGCCGAGGTGACGGGGCCGGTGCTGTTGGTCGACGACCGGATCGACACGGGGTGGACCGTGACGGTGGCCTCGGCGCTGCTGCGCAAGGCTGGCGCGGATGGGGTGATGCCTTTCGCCTTGGCGACGACGAGCTGAACTCAAACCGCGCCTGCCCAGGTTCGCTGCCGTCGTTGGGTGTGGCAGGGGCGGTGGACGCGGCCGCCTTGGCGCGGGCCAGAAACGAGCCAGGCGAGTGCCCGGGGCCAGACGTGGCAGGACGGGCGCGGAGCCTGGGAGCAGTGGCGGAGTCCCAGAGCGGATGCGCGGTGGCCGGTGGACGCCGTCAACGGGATGGGGCTTCCCACGAAGGGGATGCCGAGGGTGGCGCGGCGAAGGATGCGGCGCGCGAGGTCAACCAGGCGGGTTCGGTCGGTCAGTGGTGGCGTGTGGTGCTTGTGAGCGGCGCTTTACGAGCACCACGCCGACAAGCCGTCTTGGTGCCCCTTGCGTGGGTGCGGGTCTGTGCCTGCCCGCCGAACGCAGCGGTTTGGTCCTGAGTGGAGCGAGTGGGCAATTGAAGGGGAGGGTGATCTGAACGGGGTGAGCCAGCTGAGCGGGCGTGGCAGCTAAGCGGGCGCGGGACAGCTATGCGAGGTGAGGAACCTGATCGGGCGTGGGACAGCTGGGCGGCTGTGCGGCAACCGGTCGGCCGTGCACGACCGACCGGGCGTGCGGGACCTAACTGGCGCGCGGCGGCCGAGCAGCCGCGCGACGGCCGATCGCGGTGCGGCAACCGAGCAGCTATGCGACACCTGACCGGGCGCGCGACAACCGAACAGCAATGCGGCACCTCACCGGGCGCGCGACAGGCAAGCGGCAGTCAATCGGGTGCGACAACTGAGCGGCCGTACGGCAACCGAGCGAGCACGCGACAACCGAGCCAGCCGTGTGGGACCCAACCGCGCGGGCAGCGGCCAAGCGGGCGCGCACGACCGACCGGTCGTGCACAACCGACCGGGTGGGCGGAACCTGACTGGCGCGCGGCGACCGAGCGCGGTGCGACACACGGACAGCTATGCGGCATTTGACGGGGTGCGCGACAACCGAACAGCAATGCGGCACCTCACCGGGCGTGCGGTAGGCGAGCAGCAGCCGATCGGGTGCGACAACTGAATAGCCGTACGGCAACCGAGCGGGCACGCGACAACCGAACCAGCCGCGTGCGACCCGACCGGGCGCGCACGACCGTCGGTCGTGCACAACTGACCGGGTGTACGGAACCTGACTGGCGCGGGACGGCCAAGCAGCGCGCGGCGACCGAGCGGGGTGCGACACACGGGCAGCAATGCAGCACCTGACGGGCGTGCGACAACCGAACAGCAATGCGGCACCTCACCGGGCGGGCGATAGGCAAGCAGCAGCCGATCGGGTGCGACAACTGAGCGGCCGTACGGCAACCGAGCGAGCACGCGACAACCGAACCAGCCGTGTGCGACCCAACCGCGCACGCAGTGGGCCAAGCGGGCGCGCAGCGGCCAGCATGCAGCGGCCGAGCGAGCGTGCACGACCGAGCGCATGAGGCGGCTGGGGAAGGGGGCGACTGAGCGGATGAGGCGACTGGTCGGGAATACGGCAACTGAGCGAAGGTCGGGGAGTAAGGCTGTGGAAGGGGGAGCGTAGGTCAGTGGCGGTGGAGGGGGACCAGGTCGTCAGCGTGGACCACTTCTCGGCGGCGGTTGGCGGGGAGGTTGTGGGTGGAGTGGCCGATCATCGTGGCTAGTTCGGCCGCGTCGAAGTTGGTGATGCCTCTGGCGATGACTTTGCCGGTGGAATCGGCTAGTTCGACCACGTCGCCTGCTTGGAACTCGCCTTTGGTCGCGGTGATGCCGGCGGCCAAGAGGGAACGGCGGCGGTCTACGACCGCGGTGACGGCGCCGTCGTCGAGGGTGAGGACGCCGGAGGCGTCGGCGGCGTAGCCGAGCCAGAAGCGGCGGGAGGTGAGGCGGCGGCCGCTGGTGGCGAACGCAGTGCCCACATCGGCCCGGTGCAACGCTTGCGCCGCGTCGGCGGCTGCGGCTAGCAGGACCGGCACGCCCGCGGCGGACGCCAGGCGGGCGGCGGCCAGTTTGGACGCCATGCCGCCGGTGCCCAGGCCGGACGCCCCGGTGGTGCCCGCCTCGACGCCCTCCACATCGGACTCGTCGGCCACCTCATCGATGCGGCGGGCGGCGCCCAGGCGGGGGTCGCCGTCGTAGAGTCCGTCCACATCGGACAGCAAGACCAGCGCGTCGGCACCGATGAGGTGCGCCACCAAAGCCGCCAGGCGGTCGTTGTCGCCGAACCGGATTTCCTCCGTGGCCACCGTGTCGTTCTCGTTGACCACGGGGACCACGCCCAAGGCGAGCAGCCTGGACAGGGTCCGCTGGGCGTTGCGGTAGTGCGCGCGGCGCACGACGTCGTCCGCGGTCAGCAGGACCTGGCCGACCTGCAAGCCGTACCGGCCAAACGAGGCGACATACGCGTGGCCCAGCACGATCTGGCCCACGCTGGCCGCTGCCTGCTGGGTCGCCAAGTCGCGGGGGCGGCGGGTGATGCCCAGCGGGGGCATGCCCGCCGCGATGGCGCCCGACGAGACCAGGACGACCTGGCTCCCCGCCGTGCGGCGGGCGGCCACCGCGTCGACCAAGGCGTGCAGGCGGGCCGGGGCGAGGCCGCCCGCGGCCGTGGTGAGCGACGACGAGCCGACCTTCACCACGACCAAGCGGGCCGCGGCGATGGTGTCGCGGGTGGCGGAGCGGGCGGTGCTCACTCGTCTTCGGGGCGGATTCGGCGGGCGATCTTGGCGGCCTTGCGCTCGTCGGCGGTGACGCGCTCGTTCTGCTCCAGGCGCGGGTCGCTGCCCCGGCCGTGCATCATGATCGCGACCCCCGCTGGCGTCGACGGCTCCCAGTCGAAGGTGACGCCGCCGATGGTGACCGGGCACCCCGGGCGCGCGCCCGCCTTGGCCAGCGCCTCCTCCACACCCAGGCGGGCCAAGCGGTCGCCCAGGTAGCCCACGGCCTCGGTGTTGTTGAAGTCGGTCTGGCGCACCCACCGCTCGGGGCGCTCGCCGCGCACGATGAAGCCTTCCGCGTCTTCCGGGTCGGCGACCACGGTGAAGCCCGCGTCATCGACCGCGGTGGGCCGCAGGACTACCCGGGTGGACTCGGGCGCGGGCTTGCTCGCCCGGTCGTCCTCGATGATCTTGGCCAGGGCGAAGCTCAGCTCCCGCAACCCTTCCCGGGACGCGGTGGACACCGCGAACACCGGCAGGCCGCGCGCCTCGATGTCCGGCCGCACGAACTCGGCCAGCTCGCGGGCCTCGGGCACGTCGATCTTGTTGAGCACGACCAGCCGGGGCCGGTCGGCGAGGTCGCCGCCGAGAGCCGGGGTGTAGCGGGCCAACTCCTGCTCCAGCGCGTCGATGTCGGAGATCGGGTCGCGGTCCGCCTCGTACGTGGCGCAGTCGATGACGTGCACCAGCACCGCGCAGCGCTCGATGTGGCGCAGGAAGTCCAGGCCCAGTCCCTTGCCCTGGCTGGCGCCCGGGATCAGGCCGGGCACGTCGGCGATGGTGTAGACCGACTCCCCCGCGGTGACGACCCCGAGGTTGGGCACGAGCGTGGTGAACGGGTAGTCGGCGATCTTCGGCTTGGCCGAGGACAACACCGAGATCAGCGACGACTTACCCGCGGACGGAAAGCCGAGCAGGCCCGCGTCGGCGACCGAGCGCAGTTCCAGCACCAGGTCGCGGGTCTCCCCCGGCTCGCCGAGAAGCGCGAACCCGGGCGCGCGGCGGGCCTTCGAGGACAGCGCCGCGTTGCCGAGGCCGCCGCGTCCGCCCTGGGCGGCGACGAACCGGGTGCCGTGGCCGACGAGGTCGACGATGATCTCGCCGTTCTCATCGAGGATGACCGTGCCGTCGGGCACCTTCAGCTCAAGGTCTTCCCCGGTGGCGCCGTCGCGGTTCGCGCCTTGGCCCTGCTTGCCGCTGGCGGCGTCGGCGTGCGGGCGGAAGTGGAAGTCCAGCAGCGTGTGCACGTTGCTGTCCACGACCAGCACGACGTTGCCGCCGTTGCCGCCGTTGCCGCCGTCTGGGCCGCCCAGTGGCTTGAACTTCTCGCGGTGCACCGAGGCGCAGCCATTGCCGCCGCTGCCCGCGGCAACATGGATGACCACTCGGTCTACGAATCGGGACACCAGGGGGTTCCTCTCAGAAAACACGAACGAGGGGCGGGCCGGATGCGCTCCAGCCCGCCCCTCGTCGGGGGTCTAGCGTCGGTCCGGTCGCTACTCAGACCTCGACCGGGACGATGTTGACGGTCTTGCGACCGCGCTTCGAGCCGAACTCGACCGCGCCCGCGGCCAGCGCGAACAGCGTGTCGTCCTTGCCGCGGCCGACGTTCACACCGGGGTGGAACTTGGTGCCGCGCTGGCGGATCAGGATCTCGCCGGACTTGACGACCTGGCCGCCGTAGCGCTTCACACCGAGGTACTGGGCGTTGGAGTCGCGCCCGTTACGGGAGCTGGATGCGCCCTTTTTGTGTGCCATGGCTGCTCAGGTCCTCTACTTGGTGATGCCGGTGACCTCGACACGGGTCAGCTTCTGGCGGTGACCCTGTCGCTTGTGGTACCCGGTCTTGTTCTTGAACTTGTGGATGCGGATCTTCGGGCCCTTGGTCTGCTCGACGACCTTGCCGGTCACCGAGACCTTCGCCAAAGCGCCCGCGTCCGTGGTGACGTCGGTGCCGTCGACGACGAGCACCGCGGCGAGGCTCAGCTCAGTGCCCGGCGCGCCTTCGAGCTTCTCGACCTCGACGACGTCGCCAACAGCCACCTTGTACTGCTTGCCGCCGGTCTTGACGATCGCGTACATCGGGACGGAAGTCTCCTGCTACTCGACGATGGGGGCCATGCGCGCCCTGATGTTCGGCAGTCATTCTCCGAACCGGGCTTCGCACGACACAGCCCACCGAGCGGCGGGCCGTGTCATAGGTTACGTGCCTTATCCAATCAGGGTCAAACCGGGGTGGCTTAACCGCGGCGTGATGCCCGCCATCACCCTTCCTGGGTCGCCGCGACCGGCGGACCAGCGGGGCGGGAAGCCGCCCGACGCGCGGTCCTGCGGCGCGGCGTGGCGGAAGTCACGGCGGCTGGCCGCGGCTCGGCGGCCACCGGCGTGGCCTCGGCGACCGGCTGCGGCTCGCTCGCCTGCGGCGCCTGGCCGTTGCCGCCGTGGTCGCGCTCCACGACCGGCTCCGGGACCGACCCGTTGCGCTCGGCGTGCTCCGCCGCCACCGGCTCGGCCACGGCCTGCTCGGCGGCCTTGCTGGTCGCCTTGGCGATGTCGCGGACGGCGACCTTGGCGGCCTCGTCCTTGGCCGGGTCCTTCGTCAGGTCCTTGACCTGGCCCCGGCCGTGGTCCTTGGGCTCGTCGGAGCCGCCGCGGCCGCGGTTGCGCCTGCTTTGCTGCTGGCCCCGGTCCTGTTGGCTCCGGTCCTGCTGGCGGTTGTCTTGCTGGCGGTTGTCCTGCTGGCCGCTGGGCTGGGGCGCCTGCGCGGCGGGGGCGGCAGGCGCGGCGGGAGCGGACATCTTGAGCTCGGTGGAGACCACCACGCCGCGGCCCTTGCAGTGCTCGCAGGTGGTGCTGAACGCCTCAAGCAGGCCGGTGCCGACCCGCTTGCGGGTCATCTGCACCAGGCCGAGCGAGGTGACCTCGGCCACCTGGTGGCGGGTGCGGTCACGGCCGAGACATTCGGTGAGCCTGCGCAGCACCAGGTCGCGGTTGGATTCGAGCACCATATCGATGAAGTCGATGACGATGATGCCGCCGATGTCGCGCAACCGGAGCTGGCGGACGATTTCCTCGGCCGATTCCAAGTTGTTCCGGGTGACGGTCTCTTCGAGGTTTCCGCCGGACCCGGTGAACTTGCCGGTGTTGACGTCGATGACCGTCATGGCCTCGGTGCGATCGATCACCAGGTAGCCGCCGGAGGGCAGCCAGACCTTGCGGTCGAGCGCCTTGAGCAGCTGCTCGTCGACGCGGTGCTCGGCGAAGACGTCCTTCGGGCCGACGTGCCTGCGCACGCGTTCGAGCAGCTCGGGGGCCACGTGCCGGACGTAGGCGTCGATGGTCTCCCAGGCGGTCTCGCCCTGGACGACCAGCGAGGTGAAGTCCTCGGTGAACAGGTCGCGCACGACCTTGACCAGCAGGTCGGGCTCCTCGTAGAGCAGCGAGGGCGCGCCAGCCTTCTTGACGCCGTTGGCGCCTTCGGCCTTGTCCTTGATGACCTGCCACTGCGCCTGCAGACGGCGCACGTCGCGGCCGAGTTCCTCTTCGCTGATGCCCTCCGACGCGGTGCGGATGATCACGCCCGCGTCCTCGGGGACGATCCGCTTGAGGACGTCCTTGAGCCTGCGCCGCTCGTTCTCCGGCAGCTTGCGGGAGATGCCCGTCGCCCCGCCGCCGGGCACGTAGACCAGGAAGCGGCCGGGCAGGCTGATCTGCGTGGTCAGCCGGGCGCCCTTGTGGCCGACCGGGTCCTTGGTGACCTGGACGAGCACGCTGTCTCCGGTGGAGAGAGCCTGCTCGATCTTGCGCGCCTTGCCTTCGAGGCCAGCGGCATCCCAGTCGACCTCACCGGCGTAGAGCACGGCGTTGCGGCCGCGGCCGATGTCGACGAACGCGGCCTCCATGCTCGGCAGCACGTTCTGGACCCGGCCGAGGTAGACGTTGCCGACCAGCGACCCGGTGCCCGACGAGGTGACGAAGTGCTCCACGAGCACGCCGTCCTCCAAGACGCCGATCTGCGTGCGGTCGCCGTGCTCGCGCACGACCATCGCCCGGTCGACGGCTTCGCGGCGGGCCAGGAACTCCGCCTCGGACAGGATCGGGGCGCGCCTGCGGCCCGCCTCCCGGCCGTCGCGGCGGCGCTGGCGCTTGGCCTCCAGCCGGGTCGAGCCGCGCACGCTGCGCACCTCGTCGCGGGCGTTGGCCGACTCGGTCTTCTCGTCGCGCGCCTCGCGGGACTCACGGACCTCGCGAACCTCACGGACGTGCACGACGGTGTTCGGCGGGTCGTCAACGGTGGCCTCAGCCTCGCTGTCGTCCCCGCCCTTGCGGCGGCGGCGACGGCGCCTGCGGCGGGTGGCTCCCTCGCCCGCCTCGTCGGCCTGGTCCTCTTCGACGTCGGCGGACTCGGCCTCGGGCTCGTCCGCCTCGGGCTCCGGCTTGCGGCGCTGCTCGTCCTCGGTCTGCTCGACGCCATCGTCCGCGGCGCCCTTGCCGCGGCCGCGGCCGCGGCGGCCACGCCGACGGCGGCGGCTGGCCGAACTGTCGTCGTCCTCGTCCGCGCCGTGGTCCTCGGCCTCGACCGGCTCCGGTTCGGGCTCGCGGACCGGCTCCCGGACGGGCTTGGGGGCGACCGCCGCCGGGGGCTCCGGCGGCAGGAACAGCGGCGACGCCGAGGCGAACACCGGGGTCGGCGGGACGCGCCGGGGAGCGCTCTCCGGTTCGGGCGCGAGCGCGGCCGCGGTCGCGGCGTCGACGACCTCCGGCTCGACATCGGCGGTCTCGACCTCCCACGGCGTGTCGGCGACGAGCGCGGCGGCGACCCGCAGCGCGGTGTCCTTGGCGACGCTGGACTGCGCGCCGCGCACCGGCTCACCGAGGTCGGCGAGCGCGGCGATGACGTCCTTGCTGCTCACTTCGAGCAGCTTGGCGAGCGCGTGGACGCGCACCTTGGCTGGCAGATCGGCCAAGGCGGCGTTGATGGGTGTGGTGGCAGCCCCGCCGGTGGATCCGGCAGGGGTCGACATATCCGACATGTAGCTCCTCCGCCCCCGGGCGCGTCGTCCAGACGCGGCCGCTCAGGGGCCTAGTTGTCATTTCCACCGCGCGAGGCGGCGGGAATCCTCGCCTGTCACCGTCCCGGCTCCGGACATGGGACCGGAGCCTGCTGACGGCAGGTCGTTCGACCACGGGTGAGGCGCTCCGACTCCGCAGTGGGCTAACCGAGGGCCGCCTGCCTGTCGAGGGCCAGCGGGTCGGACAGACCGCCATCGTCGTCAAGCCGTCCCTGGGCCATCCGGGTCGCCTTCGCGGGCACCGGCGGATCCAAGGCGGCGACGACGCGGAGCGCGCTCAGTACGTCGTCGGGTCGCACGGCTGGTGTTGTCTGCCGAACGACCACACGTAGTATCCCACACGAATCCTGTGGGTAGGACATGTCAGTGCCCACACCCTCGGGCGCGTCGTCGCCGGGGCCGCCGGGTCGCAGCACTTCGGCTCGGATAACCGCAGGTCGGGCGTCTATCAGCCGTCTGCCGTCCTTGGTCAGCCGCTCCACCTCGACGTGCTCGCGCGCGAGCAGCGAGTCGACCGCCGACTGGAGTTCGGCGACGCTCACCCCGGGCAGCTCGATGCGCCAGCGGCTGGCCTCCATCCGCTCCGCGAGCCCGCCCGGCCCCGCGGCGACCGCCTCCAGCACGTCGAGGCCGGGGGCGAGCGCGGCGTCGAGCACCTCGGCGAGCCGCGCCGGGTCGACGGCCTCGACTAGCTGGATCTCGACGTACTCCGCCTCGCTGGCGACCCCGGTCGGCGCCGCGCCGATCCAGGAGATCTTCGGGTGCGGGGAGAACCCCTGCGAGTAGGCCATCGGCACGCCCGCGCGGCGCAGGGCCCGCTCGAACGCCCGGGCGACGTCGCGGTGCGAGGTGAAGCGGAGCCTGCCGCGTTTGGCGTAACGCAGGCGGATCTTCTGCACTGGCGGCGCCGACGGGTTGGGCTGATCCTGGCGGCTCAGGACTACTCCTTCTGCTGGTCTCGTTTTATCCCAATGGTGAGTGAACCGGGATAGTGGCACCGTACCGGGGTCGCCAATTCAGGCCGTCGGGTTGTTTCCGACTCTCCGTCTGGCTAGCGTCCGCACGAAAGTGGTCAGCCCCGACTGGGAGGTCGCCTGTGCCTCTGTTCCGCCGCACGATGGCGGCAGCGGCAAGCGTCGCGGTAGTCGCGGCCGTGCTCGCAGTCCCGGGGACCGCCGTGGGCGCGCCGCTGGAAGACGGGGCGACGTCCTGCCTCGGCAACGGTCCCGACCTGAGCTATCTCGTGCTGTTCGACCCGGGCACCAGCGCGGGCGACGCGACGGCCGAGACCGCGTCGGCCTGCGGCTCGACCGTGGTCTACCACCCCGAGATCGCGGTCGCCGTCGTCGTCTCGGCGGAGCCGCGGTTCGCGGACCGGATGGGCCGTCACCGCGCGTTCAGCGCTCAAGCGGCGCTCGGTAAGTCGGCTAAGAAGGCTTCTCTTACGACTAGCGCGAGCGGTGGGGTGGACACCAGAGACCGCACTGACGAGCAGTGGGACATGGCCATGATCCGGGCCGACGAGGCCAGGGCGCTGGAGCGGGGCAGCGGCGACGTTGTCGTCGGCGTCCTCGACTCGGGCATCGATCCCGACCACCCCGACCTGGCGGCGGCCCTCGACCCGACGCGCTCGGCGGGGTGCCTGACCGGCAAGGCGGACCCGGCGCCCGCCGCGTGGCGGCCGACGACCTCGGCGCACGGCACGCACGTCGCGGGCCTCATCGCCGCGGCAGACGACGGGCGCGGCATCACCGGCGTCGCTCCCGGCGCCCGGGTCGCCTCGGTCAAGGTCGTCGGCGACGACGGGTACGTGCGGCCGGAGGCCGTGGTCTGCGGGCTGATGTGGGCCGCGGCGACCGGCATGACGCTGACCAACAACAGCTACTTCGTTGACCCGTGGCCGCTTACCTGCGACCGGGACGAGGAGCACGTGGTCTACGAGGCCGTGCGCCGCGCGGTCGAGCACGCCACGAAGGCCGGGGTGCTGACCGTGGCGGCGGCGTCCAACGAGGGCGTCGACCTCGCCGACCCGCACGGGCAGACCGCGGGCCCCGACGGCGAGCGGCGGGACCTCGACGGCTCGTGCAAGGTGCTGCCCGGCGGGCTGCGCGGGGTCGTCGCGGTGTCCGCGGTGAGTTCCGACCGGCTCAAGGCCGGGTACAGCGCCTACGGCCTCGGGGTGATCGACGTGACCGCGCCCGGCGGCGACCAGGCCCACGACGGCTGCGTGCTCTCCACGGTCCCCGGCGGCTACGCCAAGTCGTGCGGCACGTCCATGGCCGCCCCGCACGCGACCGGCGTCGCGGCCCTGCTGGCCTCGACGCGCCCCGACGCGTCCCCGCAGCGGCTCGCCCGGCTGCTCACCGAGCAGGCGCAGTCGGTCGAGTGCCCCGGCGACTACGACCTCGACGGCACCGGCGGGCAGGACGCCTACTGCTCCGGGTACGCGCCGTTCAACAGCTTCTACGGGCACGGGTTAGTCGACGCGCTTGCCGCGGTCTCTTAGCCCTGACCGACAGGCTGGTAGTCCCCGCTGTCAGCGCCTGTCACTGGCCGGTAAGCGCCGGGTTCCGGGTGGGCGAGCCGACACCGACCGGGCTGATCGGGAGCAGTTTGCGGCCGGTGGGACCGATCTCGATGTCGGTGCCCATGGCCGGGCAGACCCCGCAGTCGAAGCACGGCGTCCAGCGGCAGTCGTCCTGCTCGCGGGCGTCGAGCGCGTCCTGCCAGTCGTCCCAGAGCCATTCCTTGTCCAGGCCGGAGTCCAGGTGGTCCCAGGGCAGGACCTCGGCCTCGGCGCGCTCGCGGGTGGTGTACCAGTCGAGCGAGACGCGCAGCGGCTCCAGTTCCGCCGCGGCGGCGGAAACCCAGCGGTCGTAGGAGAAGTGCTCGCTCCAGCCGTCGAACCGGCCGCCGTCGCGCCAGACCCGCTCGATCACGCGGCCGACGCGGCGGTCGCCCCGGGAGAGCAGTCCCTCGATGAGGCTGGGCTTTCCGTCGTGGTAGCGCATGCCGATGTTGCGGCCCAGGCTGCGGTCGCGGTCAGAGTTGACGGCCTCGCGCAGCTTCCGCAGCCGACTGTCCACTGTGTCCGGATCGCACTGCGCGGCCCACTGGAACGGCGTGTGCGGCTTGGGCACGAACCCGCCGATGGAGATGGTGCAGCGGATGTCCCTGCGCCCGCTGGCTTCCCGGCCCGCGCGGATGACGTTCTTAGCCATCTCGGCGATCTGCAGGACGTCTTCGTCGGTCTCGGTGGGCAGGCCGCACATGAAGTAGAGCTTCACTTGCCGCCAACCGTTGGCGTACGCGGCGCTCACCGTCTTGATGAGGTCCTCTTCGGACACCATCTTGTTGATGACCCGCCGGATGCGCTCGCTGCCGCCTTCCGGGGCGAAGGTAAGCCCGGAGCGCCTACCGTTGCGCGACAGCTCGTTCGCCAGGTCGATGTTGAACGCGTCTACCCGCGTGCTCGGTAGCGACAGACCGGTGTTGGTGCCCTCGTAGCGGTCGGCGAGCTGCTTGGTGATCTCGCCGATCTCGGAGTGGTCCGCGCTGGACAGCGACAGCAGGCCCACCTCCTCGAAGCCGCTCGCCTCAAGGCCGGTCTGGATCATCGCGCCGATGCCCTCGATGGACCGCTCCCGCACCGGGCGGGTGATCATGCCAGCCTGGCAGAAGCGGCAGCCGCGGGTGCAGCCGCGGAAGATCTCCACGCTCATTCGCTCGTGGACGCTCTCGGCGAGCGGCACCAGCGGCTGCTTCGGGTACGGCCAGGCGTCGAGGTCCATGGTCGTGCGCTTGGCGACGGTGGCCGGGACGCGGTCTCGGTTAGGCGTGACCGCGTCGATGTGGCCGTCTTCGCGGTAAGAGACGTCGTAGAAGCGCGGGATATAGACCGTGCCGGTCTCCGCCAACCGGGTCAGCAGCTCGTCGCGCCCGCCGGGACGCCCCTCGGCTTTCCACTGCCGGATGATGTCGGTGATCTCGCCGACGGCCTCTTCGCCGTCGCCCAGCACGGCGGCGTCGATGAAGTCGGCGATGGGCTCGGGGTTGAACGCCGCGTGCCCGCCCGCGAGAACCACAGGGTGCTCGACGGCGCGGTCGGCCGCGTGCAGCGGGATGCCCGCCAGGTCGAGCGCGGTGAGCATGTTCGTGTAGCCCAGCTCGGTGGAGAAGCTGACGCCGACCACGTCGAACGCGCCCAGGGGCCGGTGGCCGTCGACGGTGAACTGCGGGACGCCGTGCTCCCGCATGAGCTTCTCCAGGTCCGGCCAGACCGCGTAGGTGCGCTCGGCCAGGACGTCGGGCATCTCGTTGAGCACCTCGTAGAGGATCATGACGCCCTGATTGGGCAGCCCGACCTCGTAGGCGTCCGGGTACATCAGGGCCCAGCGCACCGCGGCGCTGTCCCAGTCCTTGACGGTGGCGTTCAGCTCCCCGCCGACATACTGGACCGGCTTGGACACCCGGGGCAGCAGGGGCTCAAGGCGGGGGAACACAGACTCGACGCTCACAGTGAACCAGGGTAACCCTTCACCCGAATGGCGCTCGCACGCAGCGAGCCGTGCGACCTCGGTAGGGCTGCCCGTTCCCGGACAGCCCTACCGCGCGGATCAGAGGTTGGGGAACCAGAGCTTGATCTCGCGCTCGGCCGACTCCGGGGAGTCCGAGCCGTGCACCAGGTTGTACTGGACCTCCAAGCCGAAGTCGCCGCGGATGCTGCCCGGCGCGGCCTTGTCGACCGGGTCCGTGCCCCCCGCCAGCTGACGGAACGCGGAGATGGCCCGCGGCCCCTCCGCGACCAGCGCCACGACCGGGCCGGAGGTGATGAACTCCAGCAGCGACTCGAAGAACGGCCTGCCGTCGTGCTCGGCGTAGTGCTGCTCGGCGACGGCGCGCTCGACGGTCTTCAGTTCCAGGGCGGCCAGGGTCAAGCCCTTGCGCTCGATGCGGGAGATGACCTCGCCGACCAGTCCACGGCTCACGCCGTCGGGCTTGACCAGGACCAGGGTGCGCTCACTCACGGCTTTCCGTACTCCTTCATGGGAATGGCTACGCACCGTGCACGGCCGCACGCGCGTGTGAGGAGAGTAACCCGGTGTGGTGGCAGTGGTTGCCGGGCTCCCGAGAACACCCCACGGTGACCTCATCCCGCACAAGATCGGAGAGCACTATGCGCCTTGCCCGCCGGGCCGTCCTCGCCCTCGTCGCGGCGCTCGCCATGAGCGTCCCGGTGTCCGCCGCCGCCCAGCCGTCCGGCATGTCCTACAGCTTCGGGTACTCGCTGCGGCTGGAGACCGCGCGGACACCGGAATCACTCACGACCGCCGTGACCGCGGAACTGGCCCGGCTGTTCCCATTCAAGTCCAACTGCGCTGTCTTGCCACCGGTCGGCGGCAAGTGCGACCTCTACGCGATCCCGAACGTCGCTATGTGGAACGCGGTAAACCCGGTGCAGGTGAGCGGCCGAACCGCGACGGGATGGACGTTCCACACGCTTCCCGGTCACGGGGAAGGCGCAGGCCGCACCATCACGTTCTCCTTCGACTGGCTCGGCTCCGCGCCGACGTTGCAGGTGCGCGGGGAGGGACCGTATTCGCAAGAGGTCTGGAACACGGTCTTCTCCGGCGCGGCGTTCAAGGTCTGGCAGAGGCTTGCCGACAACGTGTCAGCCGCGTTCTAGCGGCTTGGTCGCAGGGTCTTAGACCACAGAGAGACGCCGCTACCGTCGCGCAGGTAAACGGTGAGTTCGCCGCTCCGCCCGTCGACCTGCACCTCCCCGAAATGCTGGAACCCCAGCAACGGCGAGGTGTTGGCCGCGGGCGGGGCGTGCACGAACACCGCCTCCGGGCCGAAGGTCGGGTCGAGGACGTTCGGCCCGAAGGCCCCCGCGTGCAGCGGCCCGGACACGAACTCCCAGAACGGCTCGAAGTCCCCCACCGCCGCCCGATCCGGCGAGTAGTGGTGCGCGGCGGTGTAGTGCACGTCGGCGGTAAGCCAGACCACGTCGGACACCCGGCGCTGGGCAAGCGTGCGCAGGACCCACGCCAACTCGTGCTCTCGACCACCCGGCACGCCGGGCAGTCCGTTGGCGACGCCCTCGATGTGCGCCCCGTCCGGCACGGTCAGCCCGATCGGCAGGTCGGCGGCGACGATCTTCCAGGTCGCGCGGCTGCGGCTGAGGCCGTCGACCAGCCACCGCGCCTGCCGCTCCCCCAGCACCCGCCCCGCACCGTCCCTCGGCGCGGTGTTGGCGTCCTTGTAGCTGCGCATGTCGAGCACGAACACCTCGACGTGCTTGCCGTAAGCGAAGCTGCGGTAGATCCGCCCGTCCTCGGCGAGGCGCCGGTCGATCGGCTGCCACTCGTGGAACGCCTGGAACGCGCGCGCGGCCAGCACGTCGACCCGCTTCTCGGTGTACTGCGGCAAGTCGAGGATCTCGCCCGGGTACCAGTTGTTGACGACCTCATGGTCGTCCCACTGCACGATGGTAGGCACCCGCGCGGCGAAGGCGCGGACGTTGTCGTCAAGCAGGTTGTAGGCGAACTGGCCGCGGTACTCGGTCAGGGTTTCGGCGACCTTGGCCTTCTCCGGGGTCACGAGGTTCCGCCAGACGCGGCCGTCCGGGAGGGGCACCGTCTCCTTGAGCGGCCCGTCCGCGTAGACGGTGTCACCGCAGTTCAGGAAGAAGTCGGGGCGGCGGGCCGCCATCGCGGCGTAGGCCGTCATGCCGCCCAGGTCCGGGTTGATGCCCCAGCCCTGGCCTGCCACGTCGCCCGACCAGGTGAACCGGACATCGGCGCGGCCCACCGGCGCGGTGCGGAACGAGCCGACGAGGGGTTCGCTGGCGGCGCGGCCGTCCAGGTCCTCCGCACGGACCCGGTAGTGCACCTCGTGGCCTGGCGGCAGACCGGTGAGCCGCACCTTGCCGGTGCCGTCGGTGTCCGGGGTCAGCAGCGGCCCCCGCACGTGCCGGACGTGCCGGAACGACGGGTCGCGCGACACCTCGATCAGCATCCGGGCGGGCCGGTCGGACCGGGTCCAGACGAGGGCGCCGTCAGTGGTGACGTCGCCGGTCTGCACGCCGTGGGTCAGCACGGGCCGGGCCTTCGGGGAGGCGAACGCCACCCCCGGCACGGTCAGTCCCGCTACCGCCGCTATCCCGCCCGCTCTTAACAGTGTCCGCCTGGATAACCCGCGCTCATCAGTCATGGCGCCGTTGTAATCCCGGACCGCTGCGCGCGGGCCAACCGCACATGTCCTGCGGATGACGTTTCCGCGCGCGCCGCTACCCCTGCTGGCTCGGCAGCCTGCCCTCGGCCATGCGCTTGGCGACGTCGTGGCGCAGCCAGATCATCCAGGCCCAGGCGAGGCCGAACAGGACGCCGACCGCGCCGAGGGTGGGCACGGCGAAGTAGCCCAGGATCATCACGGCCTGCAGCGCCACCGCCAGCCAGATGCCCCAGGGTTTGCCGACGAACCCGCAGGCCAGGATCATCGCCAGGGCGAGGCCGCCGACCAGGCCGCCCTGCCAGCCCACCACGCCGCCGTCCATCTTGGCGATGACGAGCAGCGCCAGGAGCACCACGATCGCTTCCAGGATGAGCATCGCGGCCATGACGCCGCGGAAGCCCTTCATGGGGTCGGGGGGCGGGGCGTCGGTCATGCGGGCTCCTTGCCGAACAGCGCGCGGACCTCGCCCGCGGTGACGACCGAGCCGGTGGCGACCACGCCGCCGCCCGCGACGGGCTCGTCGGGGTCGTCGGTCTCCTCCGCGAGGCGGACCGCGGTCTCGATGGCGTCGTCCAGGCGGGCCTCGACGGTCACCCGGTCGTCACCGAAGATCTCGACGGCGATGGCGGCGAGGCGGTCGGGGTCCATGGCGCGCTGCGAGGAGTTGGTGGTGACCACCAGGTCGGTGAAGACCGGCTCCAACGCGGAGAGGATGCCGGTGGCGTCCTTCTCCGAGAGGACGGCGACAACGCCGACGAGCCGCCGGAAGCCGAACTCGTCGTCCAACGCCGCCGCCAGGGCCGCCGCGCCGTGCGGGTTGTGCGCGGCGTCGACGAACACGCTGGGGGCCATCCGCACGCGCTCCAGCCTGCCGGGCGAGACGACCGAGGCGAAGCCCTCCCGGACGGCCTCGACGTCGAGCTGGCGCTGGGCGCCCGCGCCGAAGAACGCCTCCACCGCGGCCAGCGCGAGCGCGGCGTTGGCGGCCTGGTGGGCGCCATGCAGGGGCAGGAAGATGTCGTCGTAGACGCCGCCGAGGCCCTGCAGCTTGAGGACCTGGCCGCCGATCGCGACGTCGCGCTGGAGCACGCCGAACTCCTGACCCTGGCGGGCCACCGTCGCGTCGACCTCGGTGGCGCGCTCCAGCAGCACGCGGGCGACCTCGGGGTCCTGTTCGGCGAGCAGCGCGATAGAGCCCGGCTTGATGATCCCCGCCTTCTCCCGGGCGATGCCCAGGATGTCGGGGCCCAGGTACTCGACGTGGTCGATGCCGATGGGCGTGATCACGGCGATGCGGGCGTCGGCGACGTTGGTGGCGTCCCAGGAGCCGCCTAGACCGGTTTCCAGGACAGCGACGTCTACCGGGGCGTCGGCAAACGCGGCAAACGCCATGGCGGTAAGCACCTCGAACTTGCTCAACCGCACGTCGGACTTGGCGTCGATCATCTCCAGGTAGGGCTCGACGTCCCGGTAGACCTCGACGTAGCGCTCCGGGTCGATGGGCGCGTTGTCGAGGCTGATGCGCTCGGTGACGATCTGCAGGTGCGGGCTGGTGAAGCGGCCGGTGCGCAGCCCGACGCGGGTGAACAGCGCGTCGATCATGCGGGTGGTGGAGGTCTTGCCGTTGGTGCCCGCGATGTGCACGACCGGATAGGCCTTGTGCGGGTCGGCGAGCAGGTTCACCAGCGCCGCGATCCTGGCCAGCGACGGCTCGATCTTCGTCTCCGACCACCGGGTGTCCAGCTCGGACTCGACCTGGTGCAGTTCCTCCAGCGCCCCGGGGTCCAGCTTGGGCACGCTCATTCTCCTTGGAGGTAGCCGACAGTCACCCGTCGAGTCTACGTGCGGGTTCCCGCACGCGGTCAGCCCGCCGGGAGCGCCGCGATGCGCGCCTGGATGCGGGTGATCTCGGCGGCCGCGGTGTCCCGCCGGGTGCGGATCTTGGCCACGACGTCGGCGGGGGCCTTGTCGGTGAACTTCGGGTTGCCGAGCTTGGCGTCGCACTGGGCGAGTTCCTTCTCGGCGACGGTGAGGTCCTTGGTCAGCCGCTTGCGCTCGGCGGCGACGTCGACCGTGCCCGACAGGTCCAACTCGACGGTGACGGCGCCGCCCGCGAGCGGGATCTCCAGCGACGCGCTGGGCGCGAACGCCTCCCCGGGAGCCTCCAGCCGGGCTAGCGAGGCGACCGCGGCCTGGTGCGCGGCGAGGCCTGCGGCGTCCACCCCAGACAGCCGGGCGGCGACCTTCTGCCCCGGCTTGACGCCCTGGTCGGCGCGGAACCGGCGGATCTCGGTGATCAGCTTCTGCACGCCCTCGATCCGGCGCTCGGCGTCGGTGTCGGCGGGCGCGCCCGACGCGGTCGGCCAGTCCGCGACGACCAGGGACTCCCGGCCGGTCAGGGACTTCCACAGCACCTCAGTGACGAACGGGGTCACCGGGTGCAGCAGCCGCAGCACCGTGTCGAGCACGTGGCCGAGCACCGCGCGGGTCGCGTCGGCGCGCGGGCCGCCCTCGGCGATCTGCGTCTTGGCCAGCTCCAGGTACCAGTCGCAGTAGAGGTCCCAGGTGAAGTGGTAGAGCGCGTCGCAGAGCTTGGCGAACTGGAAGCCGTCGAACAGCGCGTCCACTTCGGACACCAGGGCGTCGGCGCGGTCGAGGATCCACCGGTCGGCGTCGGTCAACTCGGCGCGGTCGGGCACCGGGCGGTCGGTGGTGGCGCCGTTCATGAGCGCGAAGCGGCTCGCGTTCCACAGCTTCGTGCAGAAGTTGCGCGAGCCCGCCGCCCACTCCTCGGCCAGCGCCATGTCGCTGCCGGGGTTGGCGCCGCGGGCGAGGGTGAAGCGGGTCGCGTCGGCGCCGAAGCGGTCGAGCCAGTCGAGCGGGTCGAGGACGTTGCCGCGCGACTTCGACATCTTCTTACCCTGCGCGTCACGGATAAGACCGTGCAGGTAGACGTGGTCGAAGGGCTGCTTTCCGTCCATCGCATAGAGGCCGAACATCATCATCCGGGCGACCCAGAAGAAGAGGATGTCGTAGCCGGTGGACAGCACGCTCGTCGGATAGAACTTGGCGAGGTCGGCGGTCTGGGCGGGCCAGCCGAGCGTGGACACCGGCCACAGGCCGGAGGAGAACCAGGTGTCGAGCACGTCGGGGTCCTGGGTCCAGCCCTCGCCCGATGGCGGCTCCTCGTCCGGGCCGACGCACACGACCTCGTCGTTCGGGCCGTACCAGACCGGGATGCGGTGCCCCCACCAGAGCTGCCGCGAGATCGTCCAGTCGTGCATGTTGTCGACCCAGTCGAAGTAGCGCTTGGCCAGCTCCGGCGGGTGGATCTGGGTGCGGCCGTCGCGCACCGCGTCTCCCGCGGCGCGGGCAAGCGGCTCGACGTTGACCCACCACTGCAAGGACAGCCGCGGCTCGATCACTGTGTCGCAGCGAGAGCAGTGGCCAACGGAGTGCAGGTAAGGCCGCTTCTCGGCGACGATCCTGCCCTCTTCGCGCAACGCGGCCACGACAGCGGGCCGCGCCTCGAACCGGTCGAGGCCCTCGAACGGGCCGGACGCGGTGATCACGCCGGTCGCGTCCATGATCGTCATGGACGGCAGGTCGTGGCGGCGGCCGATCTCGAAGTCGTTCGGGTCGTGCGCCGGGGTCACCTTGACCGCGCCGGTGCCGAACTCCGGGTCGACGTGCTCGTCGGCCACGACCGGGATACGGCGGCCGGTCAGCGGCAGCACGACCTCGGTGCCGACCAGGTGCCGGTAGCGCTCGTCGTCGGGGTGCACCGCGACGGCGGTGTCACCGAGCATCGTCTCGGCGCGGGTCGTGGCGACGACGATCGCGTTCTCGCCCTCGCCGTAGCGGATCGAGACCAGCTCGCCCTCGTCCTCGGAGTGCTCCACCTCGATGTCGGAAAGCGCGGTGCGACAGCGCGGGCACCAGTTGATGATGCGCTCGGCGCGGTAGATGAGCTGGTCGTCGTAGAGCCGCTTGAAGACGGTCTGGACGGCGCGGGACAGGCCCTCGTCCATGGTGAACCGCTCGCGGGACCAGTCGACGCCGTCGCCGAGGCGGCGCATCTGGTCGAGGATCTTGCCGCCGTACTCGGCCTTCCAGTCCCAGACGCGCTCGACGAACTTCTCCCGGCCGAGGTCGTGCCGCGAAAGCCCCTCACCGGCGAGCTGGCGCTCCACGACGTTCTGGGTCGCGATGCCCGCGTGGTCCATGCCGGGCAGCCAGAGCACCTCGTAGCCCTGCATCCGGCGGCGGCGGGTGAGCGCGTCCATCACCGTGTGGTTGAGCGCGTGGCCCATGTGCAGGCTGCCGGTGACGTTGGGCGGCGGCAGCACGATAGTGAACGGCGGCTTGTCGCTCGACGCGTCGGCGGTGAAGTACCCGGCGTCTACCCAGCCCTGGTACAGCTCCGCCTCTACCGCGGCAGGCTCCCAAGCCGGGGGAAGGTCGGTGCTGGGCAGGGTGGGGGTATCGGTCACGGTGGAAGAGTCTACGAAGGCCAGCGAAAACGGGTCGAGCCGGGCGCACGCCCCCGACTACCGTCCGTTCATGGCGGAGAGCGAGCGCCGGGCGCAGATGGCGCACAACGTCCGCTGCGACCCTTCCTTGCCGTACGACCCGCATTTCTCGCCTACCGGTCAACCGACAGCCATCTCGCGGCGCAACTTCGTGGAACTGTGCGAGCGGCAGACAGCAGAAGACGAGCGCTCTTATGAGGCTCTATGGCGCAGGCTCGGGCTGTCGGTGGACTGGTCTCGCACCTATACGACGATCGGTGAGCGGGCGCGGCGGCTCTCGCAGCGCTCTTTCCTGCGGCTGCTCGCGGCGGGCGAGGCGTACCAGGCCGAGGCGCCGACCCTGTGGGACGTCGGTTTCCGCACGGCCGTGACGCAGGCCGAGGTCGAGCACGGGTCAGCCGGGGCGCCTGGCACACGCTGCGCTTCTCCGACGGCGTGGAGGTCGACACGACCCGCCCGGAGCTGCTGCCCGCGTGCGTGGCGCTCATCGCCCGTCCCGACGACGAGCGCCACCGCGGGCTCGTCGGCACGACGGTCCGCACGCCCGTGTTCGGCGTGCCCGTGCCGGTGCTCACCCATCCGGACGCCGAGCCGGACCGGGGCAGCGGGTTGGTGATGTGCTGCACCTTCGGCGACCCGGCCGACGTGCGCTGGTGGCGCGAACTCGGGCTGCCGGTGCGCGCGGTGATCGGCCGGGACGGCCGGTTCCGGCCCGACCCGCCCGACGAGGTGCCCGCGACGCCTTACGCCACGCTGGCGGGGGCGACCGTCCACACGGCACGCGAGCGCATGGTGGCCCTGCTTCGCGAAGAGGGCGCGCTTGTCGGCGAACCACGGCCGGTGGAGCGCCCGGTCGCGTACTACGAGCGCGGCGACAAGCCGCTGGAGATCGCGTCCGGCAGGCAGTGGTTCATCCGGTCGGCCGAGCACCGGGACGCCCTGCTGGCGCGCGGCCGCGAGCTGGACTGGCGGCCCGAGCGCATGCGGGCGCGGTACGAGACCCGGGTGCGCGGCCTGGCGGGCGACTGGCTGATCAGCAGGCAGCGGTTCTTCGGCGTGCCGTTCCCGCTCTGGTACCCGCTCGACGCTAACGGCGAGCCGGATCACGCGCGCCCGATCCTGCCCGAGGTCTTGCCCGTGGACCCGGCCTCGGCCACACCGCCCGGGTATCGCGAGGAGCAGCGCGGTAAGCCGGGCGGGTTCGCCGCCGAGCCGGACGTGATGGACACCTGGGCGACCTCGTCGCTCACGCCGCTGCTGGTGTGCGGAGCCGACGACGACACGGACCTGTTCGCGCGGGAGACGATGCTCGACGCGCACGGCTCGGACGCGGTGCGCTACTGGGCCGCCTCCGGTCGGCCGGGCGTGGACACGGTGTTCGATGAGACCAAGATGCGGGTCGGCCGCAGGCTCGCGACGAAGCTGCTGCACGCGAGCCGGTTCGCGCTCGGCTTCCCGACGCCTTCGTCGGCCGCGGTGACCGAGCCGCTTGACGTGGCCGTCCTCGCCGAGCTGGACGCGGTGGTCGACGCGGCTACCGAAGCGCTGGACGCGGGCGAGCACACCGACGCGTTGGAACGGGTCGAGCGGTCTTCTGGTTCTGGTGCGACGACTACCTGGAACTGGTTAAAGACCACGCGTACGGCGACGGGCCGGGTGCGGAGTCGGCGCGGGCGGCGCTGCGGACCGGGCTGTCGGCGCTCCAGCGGCTGCTCGCGCCGTACCTGCCGTTCGTGGCCGAGGAGACCTGGTCGTGGTGGCAGGACGGTTCGGTACACCGGAGCCCGTACGGCTGGATCGCCGAGGACGCGGGTGACAACGGCTGGTTGACGCCGGTGGTGGTCGCGGTGCTGGAGGCGATTCGGCGGGCCAAGTCCCAGGCCAAGCGGTCCATGCGGGCGCCGGTCGCCGAGGTGGTGGTCGCCTGTGATCCCGACGTGGAGACCGCGCTGACCGCGGTCGAGGCAGACCTGCGGGCGGCGGGCGCGGTGCGCGAGTTTCGCTTCACTCGCTCCGACCAGGGGCCAGTCAGCGTCGAGGTCGTTCTCGAAGCCGAGTGAGCCGTGACGGCCAGTGCCCACCAAACGCCAGAAACGCGCACTCTGTGTACACCCATCCGAGAGCATCCTGTCCGATTTAGGCCATTCGGGTGACGCTGTGCGACGACAACCGGCCAATTCGACCGTTGGTCCGGCGTTGGATGCCGTTCACCGCAGAGCGGGCTGAGGTACGGATCTGTTTGCTAACACCCGCGCGGGCCGAATCGATGAGGTGTGCACCAGGCAGTCGACACCTCAACCAGTCCGGCCCGCCCGGTCTGGAGCGCCCTTGGGGGGCCGGTGAACCAACGCGAGTTCGGTGATCACGCAGCGTTACAAGACGCCGCGTGGCGCAGCAGCGTGCGCGAGACCGCGCGCGCGGACGTGAAGGCGATGCTCCGCGGCACCCGGCGGCGCCGGGCCGAGCGGTGGCTGGTCACGTCCATGGTGCTGGTGGCGATCGTGGCCGTGCTCATGCTCATGGTCGGCGTCGGCATGTTCGACCGGATGTTCGCCAAGTCCGACGAGTTCGCCGCGGACGGCCACGCCGAGCAGATGACCTCCCTGGCGCCCGCGGTCGACGTCACCCGCCCATTCGAGCGCACCCCCGCCGCCGCCTGGGCCGACGGCGCGGCGGGCATCGAGACGCCGCCGCCCATGCGCATCGGCGAGTTCAGCGCGGAGGAAGTGGCCGCGGCCACCGCGCGCGTCCGCGACACGCTGATCGCCAGCAGGCTCGACCCGGCGTTGCTGCGCCAGCACGACCCGAGCCGCTACCTGGGCCTGCTCGCCCCGGACGCGCGAAGACAACTGCAGCCGCTGTTCGGCACCGGCCGCGAGCCGGAAGCCCAAGCGTTGGTGAGCATGGTCGCCCACGGCAGCGAGTTACTCCCCGTGGACCCCAAGGTCAAAGGCACTATGCGCGTCGCGGCGGGCGGGCCGGACGAGCTGGTGGTGCACACCAACTACGTCTTCGCCTACGCGTTCACCGCCGATCCGAGCGCCCCGCCTCTCGACCCGATGGACTTCGTGGTCGTCGTGCGAGCCGACGTCGAGTACGTGCTGCGCGACGGCCCCCGCTGGACCGCGGGCAGCCAGGGCCTCTGGTACGGCCATGTCGGCGGCTACGGCTACTCGATCTCGTGCGACGCGTACAAGAAGGGCTTTCTCGCCCCCGCTTACCGCGACGAAGGTCTGACCCACACTTCGCAGAAGCAGGACCGCGGCACGTACTTCGACCCGAACGCCGCCCTGCCCGCCGAAAGCGGCTGCCCGTCCTAATACGCCCGCCTACCCCCGCCGTCAAGCCCCTCCGCTGATCTGTGGATGGTTTTCGGCCCTGTGGATAGTTTCTGGCAAACCCTCGCCAAGTGGCCCACGATGAGTCCATGGCAGGCAAACCCCCCGAGCAGGACGTCGACGAGTCGGCGCTGGACGTGACCCCACCCAAGCGGTGGGCCGCAGGCATTCCCGGTGTCATCGTGTCGCTGAAGCGCGGCGTCGAGCAGATGGGCGTGGCGCGGACGGCGACGACCCTGCGGCTGCTCAACCAGCGCGACGGTTTCGACTGCCCGGGCTGCGCCTGGCCCGAGCCCCAAGGGCCGGACCGCAAGATTGTCGAGTTCTGCGAGAACGGCGCCAAGGCCGTCGCGGAGGAAGCGACCACCTGGCGCGTCGGGCCGCGGTTCTTCGCCGAGCACCCGGTGGCGGAGCTGACCGAGCGCACCGACTACTGGCTGGGGCAGCAGGGCCGCATCACGCACCCGATGGTGCTGCGGCCAGGGGCGACGCACTACGAGCCGGTGTCTTGGGCGGCGGCGTTCGAGCTCATCGCGACGCATCTGCGCGCGCTGTCCACTCCGGACGAAGCCGTGTTCTACACCTCCGGCCGGACGAGCAACGAAGCCGCTTTCCTGTACCAGTTGCTGGTCCGCGGCTTCGGAACCAACAACCTGCCCGATTGCAGCAACATGTGCCACGAGTCCTCCGGCGCCGCGCTCGCCGAGACGACGGGCATCGGCAAGGGCTCCGTGACCCTGGCCGACTTCGCCAAAGCCGACCTGATCGTGGTGGTGGGGCAGAACCCGGGCACCAACCACCCGCGGATGCTGTCCGCGCTGGAAGAGGCCAAGGCCGCAGGCGCGCGGATCGTCGCGGTCAACCCGCTGCCCGAGGCGGGGCTGCTGCGGTTCAAGAACCCGCAGAACGCGCGCGGCCTGCTCGGCAAGGGCACCGAGTTGGCCGACGTGTTCTGCCAGATCAAGCTCGGCGGCGACCAAGCGCTGTTCCAGGCGATCGGGCACCTGCTGCTGCGCTGGGAGGCGGAGCGGCCCGGCACGGTGGTTGACCAGGCGTTCGTCAACGTCTGCACGCAAGGGTTCACCGAGTACGCCGACCACGTCCGCTCGGTGGACTGGGCCGCCGTCGACACCGCCACCGGCCTGCCGCGCGCGGAGATCGAGAACGTCGCGCGGCTGTTCGCGGAGTCCGAGCGGACGATTGTGTGCTGGGCGATGGGGCTGACCCAGCACCGGCACTCGGTGCCGACGATCCGCGAGATCGCGAACGTGGCGCTGCTGCGCGGGATGATCGGCAAGCCGGGGGCGGGCCTGTGCCCGGTGCGGGGCCACTCCAACGTGCAGGGCGACCGGACGATGGGCATCTGGGAGAAGATGCCCGAGAAGTTCCTGTCGGCGCTGGAGACCGAGTTCGGCATCAGCGTGCCCCGCGAACCTGGCCACGACACGGTCAGCGCCATCCGGGCCATGCGCGACGGCCGGGCGAAGGTGTTCATGGCCATCGGCGGCAACTTCGCCTCTGCGTCGCCGGACACCGCGGTGACGGAGGCGGCGCTGCGGTCGTGCGAGTTGACCGTGCACGTCTCGACCAAGCTGAACCGGTCGCACGTGGTCCACGGCCGCACCGCGCTGATCCTGCCCACCCGGGGGCGCACCGAGCGCGACACCCAGGCCAGTGGCGAGCAGTTCGTCACGGTCGAGGACTCGATGTCGGTGGTGCACCGCTCGCGCGGCAGGCTGGAGCCCGCGTCCGAGCACCTGATGTCCGAGGTCGGGATCGTGTGCGGGCTGGCGGAGGCGCTGTTCGGCCCCGACCATCCGGTGCCGTGGAGGGACTTCGCGGGCGACTACGACCTTATCCGCGAGCGCATCGCCCGGGTCGTGCCTGGCTGCGAGTCCTACAACGAGAAGGTCCGTCAGCCGGACGGCTTCGTCCTCCCGCACGCCCCCCGTGACTCCCGGGAGTTCACCGGCACCCGTACCGGCAAAGCCATGTTCACCGCGAACCCGCTGACCGTCCTGCACGTCCCTCCGGGGAGGCTGCTCCTGCAAACCCTGCGCAGCCACGACCAGTACAACACCACCATCTACGGCTTGGACGACCGCTACCGCGGCATCAAGGACGGCCGCCGCGTCGTCTTCGTCAACCCAGCCGACATCACCGCCCTGAGCCTCGCCGACGGCCAACTGGTCGACCTGGTCAGCGAATGGCCGAACGACCCCACCAGCACCCCCGAACGCCGCGCCGAGAAGTTCCGCGTCGTTGCCTACGCCACCACCCAGGGCTGCGCCGCGGCCTACTTCCCCGAAGCCAACTCCCTGATCCCCCTCGACTCCACCGCCGAGACATCCAACACGCCCACCTCAAAGTCAGTGGTGGTCCGCCTAGAACCCCACATTCCCCACCCGCACAACCCACCCCCGCCGCCAACCCCCACTACCACTCAGGAAGGAGGAAACACGCGCCCCTGAACCCCCACCGCCCAAGCGAAACCCGCCCGTTGCGGCCATCCCCCCAGCCCCAGCCAGCGCACTCCACAACGCCCGCCTGCCCGCCCGGATCGTGGGCCACACCCGAAGTGACCCATACCGCCGAAGCCCCGTCTCGCCCTCACCAGCCCGGCCCACCGGGCGAGGCCCGGCCCACCGGGCGAGGCCCGGCC
>NZ_JBVJIN010000009.1:39790-41268 GCF_055586285.1 Actinokineospora sp. NPDC051303 | reverse complement strand
GCCCACCGGGCGAAGTCCGGCCCACCGGGCGAAGTCCGGCCCACCGGGCGAAGTCCGGCCCACCGGGCGAAGTCCGGCCCACCGGGCGAAGTCCGGCCCACCGGGCGAAGTCCGGCGCAGCCATCCCTCGGTGGCGACGGCCATGCGAGGAGTGCTGCTGTGCTCGTCGGCGCCGTTTGGTCCAGGGGCTCAGAGTCGCGCGGGTCGGGTGGCCGCGGTAGGGCGTCCCGGCGCGTCTCGGTGGTGTGTGCCGTCAAGCGACGTGGCGGTGAGACAGCGGACCGCCGCGGCTGGCTGCTTGTGGCCGTGGAACTGCGGGTGCGGCCAGGCGGCTGGGGTGGGGTGTGACGGGCGCCTCACTCGTGGGTGGCATGACCTTCTTCGGACGGGTGTTGATGAAGGTGTCCGTTGTTCGCGTCAGCTATTCCGGGAGTGTCTTCGATGTCGTCCGCGCCGACCACGCTGACCATGTACTCGACCACTTGGTGCGGGTTCTGCCGCAGGCTCAAGACCCAGCTCAACGCGGAGGGGATCGAGTTCGTCGAGGTGGACATCGAGGAGACGCCGGGGGCCGCGGACTTCGTGATGAGCGTCAACGGGGGCAACCAGACCGTGCCGACGCTGCACTTCCCCGACGGGACCGCGTTGACCAACCCGTCCCTCGCGCAGGTCAAGGCGCAGTTGACCACCTAAGCGTTCACAGATTTCAGTGGGGCTGCCCGGCGGGCAGCCCCACTGCCGTCTTCAACCGTGCCGACCGCGGAACAACAGCCACAGCAGCCACGCCTGAAATAGAGCCGTGCCGACGAGCACGGCGCCGCCGACGACGCCGTTCCACGGCTCGCCCATCTCCGGCAACAGCACAACCACCAGCGACGTCGGCAGCGTGACCACCACCGCCACCACCGGCAGGAACGACGCGTCCGGCCCGCCGAACGCGACCAACCCGACAGCGACGACGGCGAAGACCACCATCACCACAGTCAGGTAGCCCAACGCCACCTTCCGCGCCGCGCGCTGGTTGCTCCACCCGCTCACCGGGCACCACCAACCAGCACCAGTCGCACCCCGCGCCCTCGGCCCACTCCGCACCGCAGCCCAGCACTACCGCCGCCCCACACGGCAAAACAACCCACCGACACGCCACACCACCCCGACCTCGCCGCACCAACACAGGTCAAACCCTCACCACGCGCTCATCACCACGCCGGACCGCACGATTTCAGCGCGCCGATCACCCATCCACCTCCCGCACCACCGCCACAAAGCGACCGCACCCACCAGATACCCAGCGCCGCCGACAACGTCACAACACCCTCTAATCGCCCAACGGCACCGACGCTCCAAGCGCGGGTGGCTAGCACCGCCCAGGGCCGCGCCAGGACCACCGGCCCACAGGACACACACCACTCACAACCCGTACGCACACGGCCCGACCCGCCCGGATGTGCTTGCCCGCAAACCGAGTCACCGCAAGG
>NZ_JBVJIN010000009.1:0-39692 GCF_055586285.1 Actinokineospora sp. NPDC051303 | reverse complement strand
GGCCGCAAGGCCGCAAGGCCGCAAGGCCGCAAGGCCGCAAGGCCGCAAGGCCGCAAGGCCGCAAGGCCGCAAGGCCGCAAGGCCGCAAGGCCGCAAGGCCGCAAAAGGATAAGTGCCTAGGTCCGCAGGTAGGAAGCGCCGTTCAGGTCCAAGATCGCACCGGATGCCCACAAGGCCTCACGGGAAGCCAGGTAGACCACGGCGGCGGCGATCTCCTCCGGCGCGGCGACTCGATCGAACGGGCTTTGGGCGCGGATCACTTGGCCTTGGGCGCCGGTGAGGCGGGTCGCGACCCTGTCGGTGTCCACGAATCCGGGGGCTACCGAGGTGACCGCGATTCCATGCGGTGCGAGGGCCACCGCCAGTGACTGTCCTAGGGAGTGCAGGCCCGCCTTGCTCGCCCCGTACGCCGGGTGGTCCGGCTCGCCGCGGAAGGCGCCTCGGGAGCCGATGTTGACGATTCGGCCGCCGGTGGACTGGGCGATCATCCGGGTCGCGACCTGGTGCGTGAGGTTGGCGGTGCCGAGCAGGTTGACGCTGATGACGCGCTGCCAGGCGTCTACCCAGTCCGGATAAGAGGTGTCCGCGGGCGGGTGGGCCGGGGTGGGGGCGGCGGCGTTGTTCACCAGCACATCGATCCCCCCGAGACCGCTTACCGTGTCTTCGACAAGCCGGGCGATGTCCGCCGGGTTGGCCAGGTCGGCGCGGACGATGATGTGGCCGTCGCCGGGGAGGTCGGCGCGCACCCGCTCGGCGCGATCGGGGTTGGTCGAGTAGTGCAGCGCGACGCGGTCGCCGAGGGTGGCGAAGGCGTGGGCGACGGCGGTCCCGACGCCGCCGGACGCGCCGGTCACCAGGACTCGCCGGGGCGGCACGGCGCCGCCGGGGGCCAGGCCGGGAACTGTTTCGCTCATCGCCCCAGCATGGCAGCGCGGGCGGATGCCTAGGCTGGACGCATGGGACGGGTGACAGCACGCAGACCAGTGGTCCGGCTGACCGCGGCGGGACGGCGCTCCCGGCCCGACGTGCTGGCCGCCGAGGAACCCCTGGAGGTCCGAGTCGGCGGGAGGGCGCTGGCCGTCACCATGCGCACCCCCGGCCACGACGTGGAGCTGGTGCACGGCTTCCTGCTGACCGAAGGCGTCATCGGCGACCGGGCCGACGTCTCCGTCGCCCGGTACTGCGACGGCGTGGACGACGAGGGCCGCAACACCTACAACGTGCTCGACGTCGCGCTCGCCGAGGGGGTTCCGCCGCCGGATGCAGGCGTGGAACGCAACTTCTACACAACGTCCTCCTGTGGGGTGTGCGGGAAGGCGGCGCTGGACGCGGTGCGGCTGAAGACGCGGTTCTCCCCAGCCGCCGACCCGGTGCGGGTCTCGCCGTCGGTGCTGGGCGCGCTCCCGGATGTGCTGCGCGCGCGGCAGAAGGTGTTCGACAGCACCGGCGGGCTGCATGGCGCGGGTCTGTTCACCGCGGACGGTGAGCCGCTGATAGTCCGGGAGGACGTTGGCAGGCATAACGCTGTCGACAAGGTGCTCGGTTGGGCGCTCTTGGCGGGTCGCGTCCCTCTTAACGGGACTGTCCTGTTGGTGTCAGGGCGGGCGTCGTTCGAGTTGGCGCAGAAGGCCGCGATGGCCGGGGTGCCGGTGCTGGCCGCGGTGTCCGCGCCGTCGTCGCTGGCGGTCGACCTCGCCGAGGAGCAAGGCATGACCCTGGTCGGGTTCCTGCGCGGCGACACCATGAACATCTACACCGGCGACAGGAGAATCGCGTGAAGCCGCTCGACGGCGTGGCAACCGCGGGCGGCCACACGCCGACCGTCCACACCGGCGCCGGGAGGATCGCGTGAAGCCGCTGGACGGTGTGGTGGTGGTCAGCCTGGAGCAGGCGGTGGCGGTGCCCTACGCGGCTCGGCTGCTGGCCGATCTGGGGGCGCGGGTGATCAAGGTCGAGCGGCCGGGCGGCGGTGACTTCGCCCGGCACTACGACCGGTCGTGCGGTGAGGTGTCCAGCTACTTCGCGTGGACCAACGTCGGCAAGGAGTCGGTGGCGCTCGACCTCAAGCACCCCGACGGGGCCGCGGTAGTGACCGCGCTGACGGGCCGGGCCGATGTCGTGTTGTGCAACCTGTCGCCGGGGGCGGCGCGCAGGCTCAGTCTGGACGCGGAGAGTCTGCGGGCGGCGAATCCTGGTCTCGTGGTCGCTGAGTTGTCCTCTTATGGCGAGGGCGGCCCTTACAGCGGCCGGAAGGCGTTCGACGCGCTTATCCAGTCCGAGACCGGGTTGGTCGCGAGCACCGGTGACGGTGACGCGATGGCCAGGGCGGGCATCTCGGTGGCCGACATCGCCGCGGGGGTGCAGTTGCACGCGGCGGTGCTCGCGGCCCTGGTGCGGCGAGGGCGGACCGGCGAGGGCGCGACGTTGCGGCTGACGCTCATGGAGGCGCTGGCAGAGTGGATGCACCAGCCCGCGCTCTACGCGCACGGCACCGGGCGGGCGCCGCTGCGGCACGGCGCCCACCACCCGACGATCGCGCCGTACGGCCCGTTCGCGTGCGCGGGCGGGGAGACGATCCACCTCGCGGTGCAGAACGACGGTCAGTGGCGGCGGCTGTGCGAAGTGGTCGACCCGGGCCTGGCTGAGGAGCCGCGGTTCCGCACGGTCGCCGACCGGGTGGCGCGCCGGGCCGAGTTGCACGCGCGGCTGCAGCCGTTCTTCGACGCCGTCGCCGCGGACGACCTGTTGGCGGCGCTGGACCGCGCCGACGTCCCGGCTGCCCGCACTCGCGGCGTGGCGGAGCTGCCCGAGCATCCGCAGTTGGTCGCGCGGGACCGGTGGTCGGCGGTGCCGGTGCCGGGCGGGGTCGAGGTCCCGATGCTGCGCCCACCGGTCGACGCGGACGCCTGGGACTGGGACCCAGCCGCCGTGCCCGCCCTGGGCGAACACACTGCGGCCGTGCTGACCTGGCTCGGCTACCCGGACGACAAGATCGCCGACCTGCGGAACCGCTCCGTCATCGCCGGTTGACGCCTGCCAACGTGACGAACAGGTGGCGGGTCGGTCGGCGGTGGAGAACCGCACCGTCACCGCGAGCCGATAGTCGCCATCAACCTGAAGATCGGCGAACACCGCTACTCGACCCGGTCAACGAGATCGCCGCCAATCTGACGGTGGGTGAGCGTGGCTGGGTTGCTGGACCATCCGGGGGAAGGTTCCTGCCGCTCTCCGCGCACAGTCAGTCATCGAGACGCGAAACGTTGTGGTGGGTTTGCACGATGTGGTGGTCGGGGGCGGCCAGGGGCCGCGCCACGGGCGTGGGTTGGTACGCCTGTGGAGTCGGGGGGACCACGGAGGGGTCATGACGGACGCGGCAAGTGAGCGGTTGGTGCGTAGGCGCTCGCTGTTGGTCGCTGGGGCGGCGGGGGTCGCTACGACCGGGATCGCGTTGGGGGCGTTGACCGGGTCGGTGCCCATGCTCGACGTGGTGGCCAAGGCGGTTGGTGGGGGCGAGGGCGCTGAGCCGGTTGTGCGGGTGGAGCGGGTGCGTTCCGCCGCCCGTGGGACTGAAGTGAATCTGGTCACAATTTTGCCGAGTGAGCTGCCTGCCCGGAATCTGCCGGTGTGCCTGTTCCTGCACGGTCTGCGCGGCAGCGCGCGGCACGCTGCGCCGACCGGGTTGGCGGCGAGGCTGGTGCGGGGGGTGCGCGCGGGGGAACTGCCGCCGTTCGCCTTTGTCGCGGTGGACGGGGGCGACAACTACTGGCACGAGAACCGGGTCGGCGACAACTCGATGGCCATGCTGCTGGACGAGGTGCCGCGGTGGCTGCGGGAGCGCGGGCTCGGCGACGCCACCGGCACGCCGTTCGCGTGCGCGGGGGTGTCGATGGGCGGGTTCGGGTCGCTGCTCTACGCGCGCAGGCGGCACGAGCTGGGCAGGCCGCTGGCCGCGGCGGCGGCGATCTCGCCCGGGCTGCTGACGTCCTGGCGGGAGATGAGCACCCGGCGCGCGTTCAAGAACAACCACGAGTGGGCGTCGCTGGACCCGCTGCGCAACGTCGAGAAGCTGGGCCGCACCCCGATCGGCATCTGGTGCGGCACCGAGGACCACTTCATCGAGGGCACCCGCAAGTTCATCCGCCTCGCCTCCCCCGAGGTCGCCTACACCGGCCCCGGCGGCCACGGCGACAGCTTCTACCGCCGCGTGGTCCCCGACGTCCTGGCCTTCCTCGGCAGGCACGTCCCGGCGGCCACCGGAGCGTAGGGGCCCGCGGCCACCCGCCGCCGAGCCCAGTCCGCCCGCGGGCGGACACTTCCCGGGCGCAAGGTGACGATGGCGTCGGACCACGCTGCCGACCCGCGATCACAGGGACAGGATCGCCCCTGTTCACCGGGCCGCCGCGAGCCCCTTCGGTGAACTACCGCAGGCCGTCGACGCACTCGCTGACACCGCGGCAGGTCTGCCCCTTGAGGTAGTTCCCGTCTCCGTCTGCCAGGCAGACCCAGGTCACCTCGGCCCCGCCCGCGACGTTCGCGGCAAGGCCCAGGAACGCGGTTCCGGACGGTCGCACCAAGTGCTGGGTCGTCATCCGTGTGCGTGTCGGCACAGAGATGGCAGAGGGAGGCCGGTGGGGAACGGAGTCAGCCCGCGGCCGTGGGGCGGGCGCGGAGCGTGGTGAGGGCGCCGGTGGCCGCGGTGATCAGGGATGCCAGGGCCGTCTCGCTGGCGACGAGTTGCAGGTCGCCCGTGCGGGGGCTGCCGATGGTGATCTCGGCGGTGCCGCCGACTACCTCGTAGTCAATGTGGGCTTCCGACTCGACGGTGACGAGCGCGGTGACGGCGACTCCACGGAACGACATGCGGTCTCCTTGACAGATGCGTGCACACTCGGTCACGCAAGGTTGGTATGGTCTGGTGCCTCGGGAAGTTCAGAAGCGAGATCACCGTATAGTGCGTTCCAAGTTTTTGCGCGCACTTCTAGGCCAGATTCACACGAAGGGGTGAAGTTGTGCCAACTGGGCAGCGGCGGACGGCGGACCGCATTCAGGTCGGAGCGACACTGAAGCGGATGCGGCTGGACGCGGGGGTGAGCCGGGAGCAGTCGGCCGAGACCCTGGGGTGCACCACCACGACGGTGGGCAATATCGAGCAGGGGCGGACGAAGATCAGCCAGGGGGACCTCACCCTGTTGCTCCAGCTCTACGGCGCGCCGGATGACCAGGTAGCGGACCTGATCGAGGTGAACCGGGAAGCCCGGCGGTCACTCAAACGGGTGGCCGGTGGCAGCGACATCCAGCCGCACCAGCGGCGGGCGGCGGACCTGATCAAGGCCGCGCACCGGATGCGGTTCTACAGTCCGGAGGTGTTCCCGGGCCTGCTCCAAGAGGAGAGCTACGCCCGTGCGGTCATGGCGCCGACCGGTCACTTCAACAATGTGCTGGAGACCCGGCTGCGCTTCCGTCTCGAACTGGGCGAGGTGCTTACCCGCATCGACCAGCCGCCCCTCGACCTGTGGGTGGTCGTCGGCGAGGCCGCTCTCCGCAAGAACATCGGCGGTCCCAAGGTGATGCGCGGCCAGCTCGACCATCTGGCGGAGCTGTGCCGGGGACTGCCCAACCTGAAATTTCAGGTGCTGCCGCTCAAGGCCAGGGAGCACGAGCTGATCGGCTGCACCATGACCATTTACACCTTCGGCAAGGCCGTTCCCGAGATCGCGAGCGTGGACACCACTGTCGGCGAAACGTTCCTCGACCGGGATTCGGCGGTCTCGGAGGCCATCAGCAAGTTCGATGACGTCCGTTCCAAGGCGCTGGACCCGCTGACTAGCCTGGATATGATCGTAGATATCAGTAACAGCCTGTGAATCGAGTGACACCATGGCTTTGCAGCCCAACACCTGGACGAAGTTCTCGTCCAACGGCAACAACTGTGTCGAGGTGATGTTGACTGACACCGAGGTGCTGGTCCGCAACTCCAACCGGCCCGAAGCGGGCGCGCTGTCGTTCACCTTCGCCGAGTGGGACGCCCACACTCAGGGGCAGAAGCTCGGCCACTTCGACCTGCCGCCCGGCACCGTCTAGTAGCTAGTAGCCGACCGGCTCGCGGGCGACCAGGCGGGTGTGCCGGTCGCGCACCCAGTCCAGCAGGCTGGGCCAGGGGCCGTAGTCGGTGCGGGCGTCGAGCGCGCCGCCACCGGGGACGACGTCCAAGTCGACCTTGAGGGTGGCGGCCATGGCCACCGCCTCGTCCACCGGCAGGGCCGGGTCGTCCTCGCCGGTCACCAGCTGGGTCCAGCCCGCGGCTCGGCGGATGCCCGCCGGGTCCAGCGGCGCGGGGATGAAGCCGTGCACGTCAGGGTGCCGCCAGGCCGCGCCGGGCGGGGCGACGAGCAGCACCGCGTCGACCCGCAGCGAGTGGTCGTCGGCCGGAGTGCGGGCGGCGTGGTGCAGCCAGAGGGCCGCGCCCAGCGAGTGCGCCACCACGACCCGGCGGGCGGCCCTGGGAGTGGCCTCAAGGTGGTGGGCCAGCTCCGCGAGCCAGGTGTCCAGGCACGGGGCGTGCGGGTCGCTGAACAGGGGGACGTCGACCTCGGCCCCCGCCTCGGCCAGCTCGTGGGCCAGCCAGGACTGCCAGTGGCCGCGACCGGCGCCGGTCAGGCCGTGCAGGAGCAGCACGTGCGGCCAGGGCTCCGGCGCCGTCATCGCGGGACTCAGGCGGACTTCTCGCGGCGCTCCCGGCGCGAGGGCTGGCGGGCCACGATGGTCGGGTTCACGTTCTCGCGGACGGTCTGCTCGGTGATGACGACCTTGGCGACGTCCGTGCGGCTCGGGATGTCGTACATCACCGACTGGAGGACTTCCTCCATGATCGCGCGCAGGCCACGGGCCCCGGTGCCGCGCAGGATCGCCTGGTCGGCGACCGCTTCGAGCGCGGTGTCGGTGAACTCCAGTTCGACGCCGTCCATCTCGAACAGCTTCTGGTACTGCTTGACCAGCGCGTTGCGCGGCTCGGTCAGGATCTGCACCAGGGAGCGCTTGTCGAGGTTGGTGACGCTGGCCAGCACCGGGAGGCGGCCGATGAACTCCGGGATGAGCCCGAACTTGATCAGGTCCTCGGGCATGGTGTCGGAGAAGAAGTCGGCGGCGTCGATGTCGGCCTTCGAGCGGATCTCCGCGCCGAAGCCCAGGCCGCGCTTGCCGACCCGGTCCTGGATGATGCGCTCCAGACCGGCGAACGCGCCCGCAACGATGAACAGCACGTTCGTCGTGTCGATCTGGATGAACTCCTGGTGCGGGTGCTTGCGCCCGCCCTGGGGCGGCACGCTCGCCGTGGTGCCCTCAAGGATCTTGAGCAGCGCCTGCTGCACGCCCTCGCCGGAGACGTCGCGGGTGATCGACGGGTTCTCGCTCTTGCGGGCGATCTTGTCGACCTCATCGATGTAGATGATGCCGGTCTCGGCGCGCTTGACGTCGTAATCCGCTGCCTGGATGAGCTTGAGCAGGATGTTCTCGACGTCCTCGCCGACGTAGCCCGCCTCGGTCAGCGCGGTGGCGTCGGCGATGGCGAAGGGCACGTTGAGCAGCTTGGCCAGCGTCTGCGCCAGGTAGGTCTTGCCGCAGCCGGTGGGGCCGAGCATGAGGATGTTCGACTTCGCCAGCTCGACGGTCTCTTCGCGCGACTCGCGGCCCTCACGGCCCTCGGGCCGGGCGCGGTCGCCCGCCTGGATGCGCTTGTAGTGGTTGTAGACCGCCACGGCCAGCGAGCGCTTGGCGTCGTCCTGGCCGATGACGTACTGGTCGAGGAAGTCGTGGATCTCGGCGGGCTTGGGCAGCTCGTCGAGCTTGACGTCGCCCGCCTCGGCGAGCTCCTCCTCGATGATCTCGTTGCAGAGGTCGATGCACTCATCACAGATGTACACGCCGGGACCGGCGATGAGCTTTTTCACCTGCTTCTGACTCTTCCCGCAGAAAGAGCATTTGAGCAGGTCTCCGCCGTCACCGATACGTGCCATGACCGCTGACCTCTGTCCCCTCCGGCGCACTCGGGGAAAGTGCGCCTGGCTGTGTGTCCGACCGCTCCCGAAGCCCGGTCGCGACACGTCCTCCGGTGTGTCGTGTCCGGCCCGAGTGCGGCCGTTGCCTTCGACGGTACCCGCCAACCCCCGCTCTGCGGGAGAACCGGATGCCCGACGCGGCCGAATCGGGTCGAAAAGACCTAGTGCACACGGTAGGCCGTTTCGGCCGCGCGTGCGGGTCGTTCGCGACCCTCCGCGCCCGCGCCGGGCGCCAAGACTGCTCGTCAGCCCTTGGCGGAAAGCTTCCGGTACGGCAGCACCTCATCGATGATGCCGTATTCCTGGGCCTCCTGGGCGGTGAGGATCTTGTCGCGCTCGATGTCGGCGCGCACCTGCTCCTCGTCCTTGCCGGTGTGCCGGGCCAAGGTGGTCTCCAGCAGGCGGCGCACGCGCTGGATCTCGTTGGCCTGGATCTCCAGGTCGGAGACCTGGCCGTAGACGCCCTCGGTGGAGGGCTGGTGGATGAGCACCCGCACGTTGGGCAGCGCGAAACGCTTGCCCGGGGTGCCCGCGGCCAGCAGCACGGCCGCGGCGGAGGCGGCCTGGCCGAGGCAGAACGTCTGGATGTCGGGCCGGACGTACTGCATGGTGTCGTAGATGGCCATCAGCGAGGTGAACGAGCCACCCGGCGAGTTGATGTACATCGTGATGTCGCGGTCGGGGTCGGTGGACTCCAGGTAGATCAGCTGCGCCATCACGTCGTTGGCGGACGCGTCATCGATCTGCACGCCGACGAAGATCACGCGCTCTTCGAACAGCTTGTTGTACGGGTTGGACTCCTTGACCCCGTAGCTCGTGCGCTCCACGAAGGACGGCAGCACGTACCGGGACTGCGGGAGGTGAAGTTCACTCACGGAAAACTCCTGTTTCTGGCGTCCGTGGCCGGTCAGTTCGTGTTGGGCGCCTGGTTGACCCGGCTCACCACGTGGTCGACAAAGCCGTACTCCTTGGCTTCCTCGGCGGTGAACCAGCGGTCACGGTCCGCGTCGCTGGTGACCTTCTCCACCGTCTGGCCGGTCTGCTGGGCGGTGATGACGGCCATCTCGTGCTTCCACTTGGCGTAGACCTGCGCCCGGATAGCGATGTCGGACGCCGTGCCCTGCACGCCAGCGGAAGGCTGGTGCATCATGACGCGCGTGTGCGGCAGGACGTAGCGCTTGCCGGGGGTGCCCGAGGAGAGCAGGAACTGGCCCATCGACGCGGCCAAGCCCATGCCCCAGGTGGCGACGTCGGGGTCGATGAGCTGCATGGTGTCGTAGATCGCCATGCCCGCGGTGACCGAGCCGCCCGGCGAGTTGATGTAGAAGGTGATGTCCCGCTCGGGGTCTTCCGCGGCAAGCAGCAGAAGCTGCGCGGTGATCCGGTTGGCGATGTCGTCGTCGACCTCGGAGCCGAGGAAGACGATGCGCTCACGGAGCAGCCGCTCGTACACCGAGTCGTTCAGGTTGAGCCCCGCGGTGGCCGACCGCATGAGGGGCGAGAGGTGCTGCGTCACGTCTGCCTGCCTTCTCCCAAAGTCTCTTTCCAGAACTACTGCTGATCTCTCGACCGACACTAACGAAGGCGGGCGGCGTCGACTTCCCGACACCGCCCACTTTCGCTCAGAGCGTCAAGACTTCTCGCCTCAGGGGGCCGCGGGCTCCTCGGCAGGCGCCTTGGACTCCTCGGACTCCTCGGCCTCGGCTGGCTTGCCGAACAGCTCGGCCAGGTCGACCTTGTTGCCGGAGGCGTCGGTGACCTCGGCCTGGCGCACGACCGAAGCCAGCGCCTTGCCCCGGCGCACGTCGGCGAAGATGGCGCCGAGCTGGCCGGACTGCTGCGCGCGCTGGACGTACTCGTCCGGGCTCACGCCGAAGCGCTGCGCCTGGTAGATGATCCGCTCGGTCAGCTCGCTGTCGTTGACCGACACCTGCTCGGCCTCGGCGATCGAGTCGAGGATGAGCTGGGTCTTCACCGACTTCTCCGCGTCGGCGCGGACCTCGGCGTCGAAGTCCTCGCGGGTCTGGTCCTGGCTGGCCAGGAACTCGTTGAGCTTGTCCTGGTCGTGGTCGAAGGAGTGCACCGCGTCGTGCTGGCGGGACTCGATCTCGGCTTCCACGACCTTCTCCGGCAGCGGGACCTCGACGGTCGCCAGCAGCGCGTCGAGCACCTTGTCGCGGGCCTGCACGCCCTGCTGCATGCGCTTGACCCGGGTGAGCCGCTCGCGCAGGTCGGCGCGCAGCTCGTCGATGGTGTCGAACTCGCTGGCGAGCTGGGCGAACTCGTCGTCGGGCTCGGGCAGCTCGCGGACCTTCACCGACTGCACGGTCACCGCGACCTCGGCCTCCTTGCCCGCGAACTCGCCCGCGACCAGGGTGGTGGTGAAGGTCTTGGTCTCCCCGGCGGAGGCGCCGATGAGCGCGTCATCGATGCCCTCGATCAGCTCGCCGGAGCCGACCTCGTAGGACAGGCCGCTGGTCTTGGCCTCCTCGACGTCCTGGCCGTCGACGGTGGCCGAGAGGTCGATGGAGACGAAGTCGCCGTTCTCGATCGGACGGTCGGCTCCGGTGAGGGTGCCGAAGCGGGCGCGCAGCTCGTCAAGCTGCTCGTCAACCTCGGCGTCGGTCAGCTCTAGGTCGTCCACGGTGACAGCGAACTCGCCGTAGGCCGGGACGGTGATCTCGGGGCGGACGTCGACCTCGGCGGTGAACGCGAGGTGGTCGCCGTCCTCCAGCTTGGTCACCTCGATGTCGGGCTGGCCGAGGGTCTTGACCTCGCCCGCGGTGACGGCCTCCATGTACTTGGCCGGGATCGCCTCGTTGACGACCTCGTCCAGGATCGGCGCGCGGCCGATGCGGGACTCGATGACCCGGGCGGGCGCCTTGCCCGGACGGAAGCCGGGGATGCGGACCTGGCTCGCGAGCTTGCGGTATGCGCGGTCGAAGTTCGGCTTGAGCTCGTCGAACGGCACCTCGACGTTGATCCGTACCCGCGTCGGGCTCAGGTGCTCGACGGTGCTCTTCAACGTGATCTCCTCGTGCGACTGACAGTGGCAACGCCCGACCGCGCGAGACGGCGGTCGGGAACGACCCCCGAGTCTAGGCGAGCGAGCCGCGCTCGGGACCGAGTGGGGTGCTCAGGGTGGGCACCACCTGCCCGCCGAGCCATTCCACCGCCCGCACGGCCGCCGCTGGCGAGCCGGTCGCCTCGACCATCGCGATGACGTGCGCTATCCCGCTGCGCTCGACGCTCTCGCGCAGCCGCCGCGCGCAGTAGTCGGGGTCCCCAACCGGGTGCAGGTCGCACAAGAGGCGGGCGTAGGCGACCGGATCGCGGCTCGGACCGGGGCGGTCGTCCACCGGGATGTGCGCGGCCAGTCCCGCCCGCAGCCAGCCGGGCGCGGTCGCCATGACCTCTCGGACAGCCTCATCGCGGCTCCGCCCTATGTGGACGACGACAGTGGACACATGCGCGGCGTCGACAGGGCCGCCTGCCCGCCGGTAACGCTCGACAAGAGCCCGCTTGTCGTCGTCGCCTATGTGCATCCCGAGAAGCATGGGCAGCCCGCGTTCCGCCGCGGCCTCGACGCCCTTGTCCGACGTGCAGGCCACCAGGACGGGCGGGCGCGTGCGCGGGGCGGGGACGACGGGGACCTCGCGGAAGGGGAACCAGCGGTCACCGGAGACCGTGGGGCCGGTAAGCGCGCGCAAGAGCAGATCGAGTGTGTCGGGGAAGGCTTGTTCAAGACGGTCCAGCGACGAGCCGAAGACCTCCAGATCGACCCAGGGGCCGCCGCGCCCCACCCCGAGCCGGAAGCGCCCGCCGGTGAGCGCGTCGAGCAGCAGGGTCCGCTCGGCGAGGGCGACCGGGTGGGCGGTGGACAGGACGCTGACGGCGGTGCCCAGGGCGATCCGCTCAGTGCGTCCGAGCGCGTGCGCGGCGAAGGTCAGGGCGTCGGGGCACACGCCGTAGGGCATGAAGTGGTGCTCGGCGACCCACGCGTCGGCCAGCCCGGCGCGGTCGGCGGCGGCGACCACATCCATGGCGCGGTCTAGGGCGGCGTGGTCGGTCTGGCCGGGGAAGCGGGGGGCGAGGACGAAGACTCCGAGGCGCATTCCTCCGGCTAGTACTGGCAGCGGCCGGTCAGGACAAGAGGCGTCCGGGTGATCACCTCTGGGCCGAACGCGTGGCGTGCGCCCACAGAGCTTGTTCGGCGTTCAAGAAAACGGTAGTCAATAACAGACAGATCTACCTGGAGGTGCGATGTCTCTTGATGTGCCCGCGGACCTGTTGGCGCGCGCGGAACGCGGCCCGGTCGACGACGCGGAGTTCGTCGACTGCGTCCGGCAGTCCCTGCCCTACGCCTGGCAGGTGATCTCGGAGGTCGCCACCTCGGTCGACTCCTCCGGCTTCGCCGACAACGAGGTCCCGCCACCGAGCGAGGCCGAGCGCGGCCAACTGCTGCGCGCCCTGGCCTCCGACGCCATCCGGGGCGGCCTTGAGCGCCACTTCGGCGTCAAACTCGCCTTCCAGAACTGCCACCGCGTCGCGGCCTTCACCCCCTCCGCGGTCGACAGCGACCGCTACCGCGCGTTCATCTCCCCCCGGGGTCAACTGCTCAACCAGTCCCCCGAACTGCGCGACTGCTGACCTGGCAGGGAGCGCGGCACTCCCCTGCGGGAAGCGACCTCCCGCTCCGCCTCCCTGCCCTCTTCACTCGTGACGCCGAACGCCCCGAAGCCGGGCTTCGGGGCGTTCGGCGTCTCGCGGCCAATGGCCGCGAAAAACTCGTTGGCGAACCGCGGCGGCCGCTGCTAGTTTCGCGGCGGCCGTGCGAGAGACCGAGGAGGTGGTACCCGTGACCATGTCGACATGGGTGCTCTCCCGCGGAGTCACGGTCGGGCGATAGGTCGTCCGGGAGCGCCGTTCACGAGCACTCCCGAAAGGCACGGCCATGCGATTCACCTCCGAACAGCGCCACGACGACGGCGTCATCGAACGACGGTTCACCCTCGGCGACATCCCCGGCATCCTGTGGACCCCTGAGCGGGTGTCCGCACCGGCGCCGCTGATCCTCATCGGCCACCCCGGCGGGCTGTCCACGATGTACCCCCGGCTGGCGGCCCGCGCCCGGCACTCCGTGGCGGAGGGCTTCGCCGCGGCCACCATCGAGCTGCCCGGGAGCGGCGACCGGCCCCGATCCGCCGCCATCGACGAGGCCCGCGCCGACCTGCGCCGGGCGCTGGAGACTGGCAAGCCGGACGACGAGACCGTCGACCGGCTCGTCCTTCCCGTGGTCGAGCAGGCGGTCCCGGAATGGCGGGCCGCCCTGGACGCCCTCCTGTCGCTGCCCGAGATCGGCGGGCCGGTCGGGTACTCGGGCGGGGTGATCGCCATCGGCATCCGGCTGGCGGTGGTCGAGCCGCGCATCTCGGCCGCTCTCCTGTTCGCCGGGAGTTTCGTGCCCCGCCGCATGTTCGCCGAGGCCCGGCGGGTCACCATTCCGCTACAGGTCCTGCTCCAGTGGGACGACGCGGGAAACGACCGGCGGCTGGCCCTGGACCTGTTCGACGCCTTCGGGTCCCAGGAGAAGACGCTGCACGCCAACATGGGCGGGCACACCGGCGTCCCGTGGTTCGAGGGGGACGACGGGAACCGGTTCTTCGCCCGGCACCTGAAATGAGGCCGGGTTCGCAGGCGGGCAGCGGACGATAGGAGCCGCTTCCGGCTCTCCTGAACGGCGATGGCCCGCGACCGCCCCGATCGAGGCGATCGCGGGCCAGGTCGCCGGTTCCGCCGGTCCGCACATGAACTTAGGTCATGGGCCCTGGTCAGAAATCGAAGCCGCTACCGATGTCGCCGCCGCCCCAGTCGCCGCCGCCGGTGTCGGCGCCCACGTCGCCACCCGGGTCACCACCGGCGTCGCCGCCGTCCGCGGCGGCGTCGGCCTGGCCAGCGTCGTAGCCCGCTTCCCACGCCTGCGCGTCCGGAATCCCCGGCATGCCGGAGAACATGGCGCTGAACAGCAGCACCGAGCCCATGCCCCACGCGCCCGCCACCAGCGCGGGCTTCCACCACGGCTCGCTGTACCAGCCCTGCGGCACCGGCCGCCCCGCGACGCGGCCACCGGGGTAGTAGTGCGGAGTTCCGCGCCCAGGCATCGGCGAGGCCGCGTAGTCATGCCCCTCGACCGTCACCCTGCGGTCCTGCTCGACCCGTCCCGCGCGCGCCTGCTCGGGGTCGGCGGGCAACTCCGGCCCGGGATCAAGGCCCATCGCCGTGCGCGCGGCCCGAACGTAATAGAGACCCTCCATCGCGGTCTTCGTGACCAGACGGCACTGCTCGACGGTGGCCGCCTGCTCCATCTGCGAACCCGCCGCCGTGTAGCGCTCCGCGGCGTCGGCCAACGCCTGCCGAGACGGCTCGTCGGTGCCGGTCAGGTTCATCACCTGCCCGCCCAGCCGCTCCACCCAGCGCCGCGCCTCCGCTTTCGCGTCATCGAGCCGCCGCGCCCGCGCCGTGCCCTGGTTGCGGGCGGCCAGCAACAGGATCGCGACCAAGGCGAGGATCACCACCACCAGCACGACAGTGCCGTCCATCGCGACCTCCTTCGTCCCAACGCCGCCGGACCCGGTCCGAATCCGTCACTGGGAGAACGCCGCCGAGTCCCTGTCTGGTTCCCGTCCGAAGCACGCGGTGTTACCGAGAGTCCGTAGTTAAGGCACGAATTTCCGCCATGTGAGCGTGATTCACCGGATAAGGTGTCGCCATGTGGTCCCCCACCCCGCGTCCGGAGTGCTCTCCGTGAGAGTGAGCGCACCCGTCCTGGTTCGAGAAGCGACAGCGGAAGACGCCGCTGCCATCGGCGAGGTCCACGCCGAGGCGTGGCGGCTGGCTTACGGCGACCTGTTCGAAAACCGCTGGCTGCCCAGATTCGTCGAAGAGCGGCGGACCAAGTGGACGACGCGATTCGCCGACCTCGGCTCCGACTCGGTGCTCGTCGCCCAACGCGGCGGCGACGGGATCGTGGCCTTCGCCTGGTTCGGCACCCACCCGGACAACCCGAGCGACGGCGAGCTGCGCGCCTTCTACACCCACCCGAGTTGTTGGGGCAGCGGCGTTTCCGAGACGCTGATGCACGGCGTGTGGGACAACTGCGCGGACTACCGCCGGATGCGACTGTGGACACTGGCGGGCTCCAACCGCGCGCGCCGGTTCTACCTGCGCGTCGGTTACACCGAAACCGGCCTGATCCGCGAACGCGACTACGGCGACAGCCGACCGGTCCTGGAAATCGAGTACGCCCGGCGACCCGGCAGCGCCTGAGCGGCGCGGATCAGCCCCCGGCCAACCCCTGCTCGATCACCGACCGGGACGCGGCCGGGATGCCCAACTCGCCCAACCGCTCCGGCTCCACCCACACCGCGCTGTCCAGCGGCGACCCGCCGATCGGCCGACCCCGGAAACACACGGCGAGGTCCGCGCTCCACGGCTCGGCCGGATCGCTGTAGATCCCGACCAGCTCACTGACCTCGGCGCGCACGCCAGTCCGCGCCGCCACCGCCCGCACCGCCGCCTGCGGCAGCGTCTCCCCCGCCGCCTGCGGCCCACCCGGAAGCCGGTGCCCGCCGCCGTCGCGCACCATCAACACCAACCCCGCGTCATCCACCACGAGCATGCTCGCCCCGACCAAGGTGCGGTGATCTGGGGACGCCTCGGAAAAACCGGTTCGCGCCATGCCCTACTGACTACCGACTGGCGAGTAGCAACGCCATCGCCTTCGCGCGATGTTCACGCCCGAGCGCCGAAATCACCCGCCTGGCTGTGTCGTAGGACACTCGGTCACAGAAAGCAGCCGGGCTCCCATCCCAGGAACCCGGCCGCGCTGAGCGGGCGACGGGAATCGAACCCGCGTAGCTAGTTTGGAAGACTAGGGCTCTACCATTGAGCTACGCCCGCATACGACGGTCCCCCGCCGCGAGAGGAAGCTTAGCGGTAGGGATACGCTGTGCGCGCACCACCCCGGGCTGTGGCGCAGCTTGGTAGCGCATCCGCTTTGGGAGCGGAGGGTCGCAGGTTCAAATCCTGTCAGCCCGACAGGGCACCGATGTGCGAACCCCGGTCACGGTTGCCGTGACCGGGGTTCGCCATGTCCGCGCCTCGGCGCAGGATCTTGGTTTTGACCAGGAGTTCGCGGTGCTCGGCTTCGGGGTCCGAGGTCCAGGTGATCCCGCTGCCGGTGCCGTACTCGGCCTGGCCGCGGTCCCGGTCCACGACGGCGGTGCGGATGGCCACGTTGAACCGGGCGGTGACCGGCTCCCCCGGTGGGGCCAGCCAGCCGACCGCGCCGCAGTAGACGCCGCGTGGGCTGGGTTCCAGTTCGCGGATCAGAGCCATGGTGCTCGCCTTCGGCGCTCCGGTCACCGAGCCGCAGGGGAACAGCGCTCCGAACAGATCCGGCAAACCGGTGCGCGGGCGCAGGATCGCGGTGACATCGGAGGTCATCTGCAGCACGGTCGGATAGCGCTCCACCGACAGCAGCGACGGCACCCTGACGCTGCCGGGCACGGCCAGCCGGCCGATGTCGTTGCGCATCAGATCGACAATCATCACGTTCTCGGCGCGTTCCTTCGCGCTGGACAGCAGCGACCGTTCCAGCGCTAGGTCCTCCTCGGGGTCCGCGCCCCTGGGAGCGGTGCCTTTCATGGGCCGCAGCAGCACCCGGTCGCCGCGCGACTCGAAGAACAGCTCCGGGCTGGCGCTGGCGATCACGAAACGCCCGAGGTCGAGGTGGGCGTTGTAGGCGCCGCGCTGGGAGACCGCGAGGTCCCGGTAAAGCCCGGCCGGGTCGCCGCTGAAACCGCCGCGCAGCCGCACGGTGAGGTTGGTCTGATACGTCTCCCCCGCCGCGATCCGGTCGCGAACCCGTTCCACGCGCGCGCGGTACTCCCGCGGCGACCAGTCCGGCGCCCACCGGACCGCGTAGCCGCCCACCGGGAAACCACTGTCCACAACGGACACCAGCCGGGGTGGCGCGGTGATTCCGAACCAGGCCAGGGGCAGTCCCTCCGGCGGCGGGTGGACCACAAGCCCGGGATCGAGTCCCGCCGCGGCTTCGTAGGCCAGGAACCCGAAAGCCCAGCTTCCGCCCGCCACCGCCCGCCCCACGAGGTCCAGGACCGGCGCCACGTCCTCGGGCCGGTGGGCGGTCAGCACCTCGGCGGGGGCCGGGAACCGCAGCGCGGTCCGCGCGCGCAGGTCGTCAAACCGTGCCGTCGCGGTCATGTCACGGGAAGACGACCGTGCTGCGCCCGTTGAGCAGGACGCGGCGCTCGCAGTGCCAGCGCACCGCGCGGGACAGCGCGAGCGCTTCGGCGTCGCGGCCGACGGTCTGCAGCGCGTGCGGGTCGAAGGTGTGGTCGATCCGGATCACCTCCTGCTCGATGATCGGCCCTTCGTCCAGGTCCGAGGTCACGTAGTGCGCGGTGGCGCCGACGAACTTCACCCCGCGGTCGTAGGCCTGGTGGTAGGGCCGGGCGCCCTTGAACCCGGGCAGGAACGAGTGGTGGATGTTGATCGCGCGCCCGTGCAGCGCCTTGCTGGTGGCGTCCGACAGGATCTGCATGTAGCGCGCCAGCACGACGAGTTCCGCGTCGTACTCCTCGACCAGCCGCAGCAGGCGCGCCTCCGCGGCGGCCTTGGTGTCCGGGGTGACCGGGACGTGGATGTAGGGCAGACCGGCGGCCTCGGCCATCGGGCGCAGGTCCTCGTGGTTGGACACGACCGCGACGAGGTCGGCGCCGAGACTGCCCGCCCGCCAGCGGAAAATCAGGTCGTTGAGGCAGTGCCCGAGCTTGGAAACCATGACCAGGGTCCGCGCGTTCCGGTTGGCGGTGAACTCGTAGGTCATCTCGAAGTCGGCGGCCACCGACGCGAACCCGCGCGACATCTCCTCGACGTCCGCCCCGTCCGGCGCGGTGACCTGGGTGCGCATGAACAGGCGGTTGCGCACCGGGTCGTCGAACTGCTGGTGCTCGCCGATGTCGCACCCGCGCTCGAACAGGTATCCGCTCACCGCGCGCACGATGCCGGTGCGGTTCGGGCAGTTCAGGGTCAGGGCGAAGGTGTGGCTCACGGGGTCTCCTCAGCACTCCACGATGTTGAGAGCGAGCCCGCCGCGGGCCGTCTCCTTGTACTTGTCCTTCATGTCCGCGCCGGTCTCGCGCATGGTCTTGATCGCCTTGTCCAGCGACACGTGGTGCGCGCCGTCGCCGCGCACCGCCAGCCGGGCCGCGGTGATCGCCTTGATCGCGGCCACGGCGTTGCGCTCGATGCAGGGAATCTGCACGAGCCCGCCGACCGGGTCGCAGGTCAGGCCGAGGTTGTGCTCGATACCGATCTCAGCGGCGTTCTCCACCTGCTCCGGGGTGCCGCCAAGGACCTCCGCGAGCCCGGCCGCCGCCATCGAGCACGCCGAGCCGACCTCGCCCTGACAACCGACCTCCGCCCCGGAGATGGACGCGTTCTCCTTGAACAGCAACCCGATCGCGCCCGCGGTGAGCAGGAACCGCACGACGTCGTCGTCGGTGAAGGAGGGCAGGAACCGGGCGCAGTAGTGCAGCACGGCGGGCACGATCCCGGCCGCGCCGTTGGTCGGGGCCGTGACGACCCGGCCGCCCGCGGCGTTCTCCTCGTTCACCGCCAGCGCGAACAGCGTGACCCACTCCACGGCGTGCAACGGGTCCGCTTCGTCCCCGCCGGATTCCAGCCGTTCCCGCAGCGCCGCGGCGCGGCGGCGCACCTTGAGCCCGCCGGGCAGGGTTCCCCCGGTGCGCGTGCCGCGTTCGACGCACTCGCGCATCACCGACCAGATGTGCAGCAGCCCGGCGCGGATCTCCTCCTCGCCGCGCCAGGACAGCTCGTTGACCAGCATGATGTCGCTGATGCGCAGCCCGGTCCGCTGGGTGAGCGCGAGCAGCTCGTCGCCGGTGGCGAACGGGTGGCGGACCGGGACCTCGTGCTCCACCAGGACCGGGCGCCCGGTCTCGTCCTCGTCCAGCACGAACCCGCCGCCGACCGAGTAGTACTCCCGGCGGTCGACCTCGCCGCCGTGCGCGTCGTAGGCCGCGAACACCATGCCGTTGCTGTGGAAGTCCAGCCGCCCTCGGCGGTGCAGCACCACGTCGTCGTCCACCGAGAACGCGATGTCGTGCTTGCCGCGGAGACTGATCCGCCCCTCGGCGCGCGCGGCCTCGACCGCGGGCCCGGCCGCCGCCGGGTCGACCAGGTGCGGCTGCTCTCCCGCCAGCCCGAGCACCACCGCGGGCACGCTGCCGTGGCCGTGCCCGGTCGCGCCGAGCGAGCCGAACAGCTCGCAGCGCACGCGAGCCGTGCGGCCGAGCGCCCCGGACTCGTCTAGTCGGGTGACGAACAGGTACGCGGCCCGCATCGGGCCCACGGTGTGCGAGCTCGACGGCCCGATCCCGACCTTGAACAGGTCGAACACGGAGATGGTCATCGACGCTCCCGATCATCGCCACTTGGTATGACACTAATATATCAATGTAGTGTAAGTTGTCCCGTTAAGAAAGGGTCTGTGGATTTCAGGGGCTAAACTGCTGTCCGTGACCGCCGCCCCACAGGAACACGCCGCGCCGCCGCGCACTTCGCTGGCCGACCGCGCCTACACCGCGATCCAGGACCAGCTGATCATGCTGGACATCCCGCCGCTGGCGCCGATCGACGACGCCGCGCTGGCCCAGTCCCTCGGCGTCGGCCGCACTCCCGTCCGCGAGGCGATCAAGCGCCTGGAAGTGGACCGCCTGGTGATCACCTACCCGCGGCGCGGCACCTTCGCCACCGGCGTGGACATCACCGACCTCGCCCACATCTCCGAAATCCGCGTCCAGCTCGAACCCCTGGCCGCCCGCCGGGCCGCGGAGACCACCGCGCAGGGCGCGCGCGCCCAACTCGCCGAACTCGCCGACACCATCGGGGACATCGACGTGCGCGCGATCGGGCGCCACGAGCTGATGCGGTGGGACATGCGGGTGCACCGCGCGATCTACCGGGCCGCGGGCAACCCTCACCTGGAAGACACCCTGGTGCGCTACGACAACCTCGCCACCCGGATCTTCTGCCTGTTCCTCGACCGTCTGACACATTTCGACCGCCATATCGGAGAGCACGTGGGCCTGCTGCGGGCCATCGCCGACGGCGAGAGCGCGACAGCCGAGAAGATCGCCCGCGACCACGTCACCGGGTTCGAAAAGGCGATCCGGGCTGTCATCTGACACCGGACGACCATCTGACACCGGACGACCCATCTGACACCGGACGACCTCGGGGGGCACTCAGCCGCCGACCGCGGCCAGCACCTTGAGCGCGTCGCTCGTGGCCGCCACGTCGTGCACGCGCACGATCTTGGCGCCGCGCTGCGCCGCCACCACGGCCGCGGCCACCGATGCGGGCACCCGCTCACCCACCGGCCGCCCGGTGATCTGCCCGAGCATCGCCTTGCGCGAGAGCCCCGCCATGACCGGCACGCCGAGATCGGCGAAAGCTCCCAGCGACCGCAGCAGCGCGAGGTTGTGCTCCAGTGTCTTGCCGAAGCCGAACCCCGGGTCGATCACGACGCGCTCACGGGGGATGCCCGCGCGCACGCACACCTCGACGCGCTCGCGGAGGAACGCGCTCACTTCGGCGACGACGTCGACATAGGTCGGGTCGCGCTGCATCACCGGCGGTGGCCGGAGCATGTGCGTGAGGCACACCGGCACTCCCAGCGCCGCCGCGGTCTCGACGGCCCCCGGGTGGCGCAGCGCGCGCACGTCGTTGATCAGTCCCGCGCCCGCGGCCACGGCCGCCCGCATCACCTCGGGGGACGACGTGTCGACCGACAGCACCGCGTCCGTCCGCCGGGCCAGCCGCTCGATGACCGGCACGACGCGGTCGAGTTCCTCGGCGACGCTGGGCGGCCGGGCGCCCGGCCGCGTGGACTCACCCCCGATGTCGAGGATGTCGGCGCCCTCGTCGATCAGGCGGAGCCCGTGGCGAACCGCGGCCTCGGGGTCGCGGTAGGCGCCCCCGTCGGAGAACGAATCCGGTGTCACATTGAGGATTCCGCACACCAGGGTGCGTGGGCCGCGCAGCAGCCGCGGCAGGGGCGCCGTCAAGTCAGCGGATTCAGGCGCGGCGCGGCGCCCGGTCATGGCGCGCTCCGGGCGGCGGATTCGACGGTGTGCCGCAACAACAGCGCGGTGGTCACCGGCCCGACGCCGCCGGGCACCGGGGTCAGCCCGGCCACCCGGCCTGCCACCTCGGCGTGGTCCACGTCGCCCGCGAGGCCGCCGTCCGGGGTCGGGTTGGTGCCGACGTCGATCACGACCGCGTCGGGGTTGACGTGCTCGGCGGTGATCAGGCCGATCCTCCCGACAGCCACCACGAGCACGTCGGCGGGACGGGTGTGGTCGGCGAGGTCCACGGTGTGGCGATGGCACACGGTCACCGTCGCGTCGCGGCGCAGCAGCAACTGGGCCGCGGGCTTGCCGACCACGTTGGAACGGCCGACGACAACGGCCCGGCGACCGGCCAGCGGAACCTCGTAGTGCTCCAGCAGCGCCAGGACCGCCGCGGCCGTCGCGGGGACGAAGGCGGGCAGTCCGGCGCTGAGCCGCCCCAGGGACACCGGGTTGGCGCCGTCAACGTCCTTCTCCGGGGCGATCGACGCGGCGAGGTCTTCGACGCTCGCCCCGGCGGGCAGCGGGGTTTGCAGCATGATCCCGTGCACAGCCGGGTTCGCGCTGAGCGCGGCGAGCGTGTCCCGGACGCGTCCGGGATCGGCGTCAGGACCGAGATCAACCACCTCGCAGGTGATCCCGGTTTTGGCCGCGGCGTTCGCGATCGAGCGGACGTACCAAGCGGTCGACTCGTCGTCGGTGGCGACCACCACCGCCAGGCGCGGCGCGATGCCCGCCTCGGTCAGCCTGCCCGCCGCCGCCGTGACCGCGGCGCGGATGTCGCGGGCGAGCCCGGTGCCCTGGAGCACCGCGGTCGCCCGCACGGAGACAAGCGGCTTGGTCATCGCGCGATCACCTCCCGCACCGCCGCGGTCACCTTGTCGGCGCGCGCGACGATGTCGTCCACGGCGGCGATGCCCTCGGCCAGGTCGCGGCGCGCGTCCGGGTCGGTGATCTGCGCGAGGTTGATCTCCACGTTCACCCGGGCGGTGGTGGCCGCGGCGCGGGCGGCGTCCGCGGCGGCGGCGACGTCGCTGATGACGTTGCGGTTGCCGATCGGCAGCAGCCGCTCGGCCAGGCTGACCAGCTCGTCGGCGACGTGGGCCACCCGAGCGGGCACCCGGCCCGCCTCGACCAGGGCCGCCGCGATCGCCCGGGACCGCGCCGCCTTCTCCTCGTCGGTGGACCGCGGGCGCCGGTAGGCCGCGCCGACCGCGCCGAACGCGATGGCGTCCTCCTCGGCCAGGGTCAGCGCGAGTTCCCGCAGGTCGTCGGCCTGGTCGCGGACCGAGGTGACGGTGACGGCGTGCTGGGCGTACTTCTCGCCCTCGCTGAAGCGGGCGACCATGCCCAGCAGCGCGGCGGCCTGCGCGGCGTGCAGCCCGGCACTGGCCCCGCCGCCGGGCGCCGGTGTCCTGGCGGCGAGGGAACGCAGGAAGTTCTCAATCGTCTCGGTGCGCATGGCGTCGACCTTTCTGGTCGGCGGGCTGGCCGCCCGCGGATGGGTCGGGGTGCGCGGCCCCGCCGGGCCGAAGCCGCGCACCCCGGGCTCTTGGGGCACTCAGCGGCGGATGCGGGCCATCTCCGGGTCGACAAGCGGTTCCGCGGTCACGGTGGCGCGCACCTTCCGCTCGAAGTACTGGATCTCCACCGAGGCGCCCTCGGTGGCGGACGCGGGCAGCCACGCGTAGGCGATCGGCTTGCCGATGGTGTGGCCGAACGCCGCCGAGGTCACGTACCCCGCGGCCACGCCGTCGAGAAAAACCGGCTCATTGCCCAGCACCACGCTGCGGCCGTCATCGACGGTCAGACAGCGCAGCCTGCGGCCCACCGACTCCGCGCTCAGCCCGGCGATCGCCTCGTGGCCGACGTAACCGGTCTTCTTCTTGTTCACCGCGAACCCGAGCCCCGCCTCGTACGGGTTGTGCTCGGTCGTCATGTCGGAGCCCCAGGACCGGTAACCCTTCTCCAGCCGGAGGCTGTTGAACGCGGCCCGCCCCGCGGCGACCACGCCCAGCGGCTGCCCGGCCCGCCACAGCACGTCCCACAACCGCTGGCCGTACTCGGCGCTGGTGTAGATCTCCCAGCCGAGTTCGCCCACATAGGACAGTCGCATCGCGGTGACCGGAATGCCCGCGATGCGCGCGTGCTTGAGGCGGAAGTACTTCAGCGCTTCGTGGGAGAAGTCCTCGGAGCTCAACGGCTGCACCAGGGCCCGCGCCAGCGGTCCCCACACGCCGACGCAGCAGGTGCCGCCGGTGATGTCGCGGATCTGGACGCTGTCGTCCCCCTTGGCTTGGCGGCGGAAGTAGTCCAAGTCGAGGTTGCCGTTGGCGCCGACCTGGAACAGGTTCTCGCCGAGCCGGGCCACGGTCAGGTCGGAGCGGATGCCGCCAGCGTGGTCCAGCGCGAGCGTGTAGGTCACCGAGCCAACGGACTTGTCCATCATGCCGGTCGTCAGCCGCTGCAGGAACCCCACCGCGCCCGGTCCGCCGACCTCGATCCGCCTGAGCGGAGTCATGTCGTACATGGCGACGCCGGTGCGGGTCTTCCACGCCTCGGCCGCGGCGATCGGCGAGTGGAACATCGCCGACCAGGCGTCCCGCGACGGCGGTTGCCACGCCATCGGCAACTCCTTGACCAGGTGCGCGTTGGCCTCGTACCAGTGCGGCCGCTCCCAGCCGTGCGCGTCGAGGAAGAACGCGCCCAGTTCCCGCTGCCGCGCGTGGAACGGGCTGACCCGCAGGTCCCGCGGGGAGAGCTTGGGCTGCAAGGGATGCAGCACGTCGTAGATCTCCACGAAGTTGCGCTGCGACGTCTCGCTGACGTAGTCCTCGGACGTCTCGATCTCATCGAACCGGTGCACGTCGCAGCCGTGCAGCTCGGTCTCGCTGCGACCGTCCACAAGCGACTGAGCGACGGCGCGGGCCACCCCGGCGGAATGGGTCACCCACACGGCCTCGGCGATCCAGAAACCGGCCACGTCCGGGGACTCGCCGACCAGCGGGCCGCCGTCCGGGGTGAACGAGAAGATCCCGTTGAACCCGGCATCGATCTTCGCCTCGCGCAGCGCGGGCAGCAGTTCCCTGCTGTGCTCCCAGGACGGCGCGAAGTCCTCCTCGGTGAACGGCAGCATCGACGGCATGGCCGCCTCGGTCATGTCGTCGACCTCGGGCAGCTCGGACAGCCGCACGGGCATCGGGCGGTGGGCGTAGCAGCCGATGCCGAGCCGGTCGTTGTGCTCGCGGAAGTACAGGTCGCGGTCCTGGTGCCGCAGGATCGGCAGGCGGGCCTCGATCAGGTCGTCGTTGCGCCCGACAAGCTCGGCGATCTGGCCGGTGCGCACGTACTGGTGCGCCAGCGGCAGCAGCGGCACGGTCATGCCGACCAGCTCGCCGACGGCGGGCCCCCAGAACCCGGCGCAGGACACCACGATGTCCGCCGCGATCTCCTCGCCCGCCGCGGTGCGCACGCCCGTGACCCGACCGCCCCTCTGCAGCACCTCGGTGACCCGGCTCCCGCCGCGGAACACCGCGCCACGCGCCTGGGCGCGCCGGGCCAGTGCCACGACGGTTCGGGACGCCTTCGCGAGCCCGTCGGTCGGCGTGTGGAATCCGCCGAGCACGCGTTCGGGGTCCACCAGCGGGTGCAGCTCGGCGCAGCGCTCTGGGCCGACCACCTCCCCGGGCACGCCCCAGGAGGCAGCCCAGCCCTGCCTGCGGTGCAGCTCGGCGAGCCGCTCGGGGGTGGTCGCGATCTCCAGGCCGCCGACCTGGTTGAAGCACCAGGCGCCGTCGACGTCGAGGCCGCTGAGCTTCTCGACGGTGTACGTGGCGAACTCGGTCATGGTCTTGGACGCGTTCGTCTGGTAGACGAGGCCCGGCGCGTGGGAGGTGGAGCCGCCGGTGAGGGGCAGCGGCCCCTGGTCCAGGACCGTGACCTGATTCCAGCCGCGCAGCGTGAGCTCGTCGGCCAGGTTCGCGCCGACGATCCCGGCTCCGATGATGACGACGCGAGGAATGGTGCTCACGGCGACTCTCTCCTAACGGTGGGAACAGGCAGGAACTCCTCGGCCGCGTCGATCAACCAGGCGGCGAGGTAGGGCGCGAACGACGGCCGCACGAACAGGCGGAAGTCGTCGTGGCCGAGCGCGAGGATCAGCACGCCCGCCCGCCCGACGATCGTCTGGGCGCAGGAACCCGCCGGGAACGCCGAGGGGCGCAGGTCCAGCGCGCAACCGAAGGACAGCAGTTCCCGCACCCGCGCTCCGCGCAGCCGCAGGCTGGTCCGCTGCGCGGAGACGTCGACCGCCGCGCCGTCGTAGGCCGAGACAATCCAGCCCAGTTCGTCCTCGAACTCCCGTGGGCCGACTCCTGAGCTGGTGACCAGCCATTCGTCGGGACCCAGCCAGATGATCTGGCCGCGGCCGGTGTGCGTCCACGTGTTGGGTTCGACGGGCAGCGCCGCGCCCAGCGCCCGGCCCACGGCCTGCGCGCCGGGCCCGGCGGGGTCCACGCGCAGGTCCACGGCGCTCACGTCGTCCTCGGCCAGCACGGCGAGCCCGGGCACCTGCCAGGTCAGCAGGGTCAGCGCGGGCTTCCAGTCCGCCAGCGGGTGCGCGCGATACAGCTTGTCAGCCATCGCGGGGTCAGCCATCGCGACGTGCTCCTTCCGGGTCCACCAGCACGGTTTCGCCGATCTCGGCCTCGACGAGCACGCCGTCCACCGGCACGTGCACCAGCTCGCCGATCCGGGCACGGCCGCCGCTGACCAGCGCGAGCGCGAACGGGCGGCCGAGCTCGGCGCTGTGGTAGCTGGAGGTGACGTGCCCGAGCATCGGCACCGGCGGCGCGGGCAGGGCGCCATCCGGGCACAGCGCCACGATCTGGGAGCCCTCGGGCAGCTTGGTCCGGCCATCGGTCGGCAGCAGCGAGACGAACTGCTTGCGCCGCGGATTCAGGTTCTCCGGCCGGGAGAACGAGCGCTTGCCGATGAAGTCGTCCTTCTTCTTCGACACCACCCAGCTCATCCCGAGGTCCTGCGGGGTGACCGTGCCGTCGGTGTCCTGCCCGATGATCGGGTAGCCCTTCTCCGCCCGCAGCACGTGCATCGTCTCGGTGCCGTAGGGCGTGATGCCGAAGCGGCTTCCGGCCGCCAGCAACCGCTGCCACAGCGCGAGCCCGTACCGGGAGTCGATGTTGAGCTCATAGGCCAGCTCGCCGGAGAACGAGATGCGGGCGACGCGCACCGGGATTCCGTCGAGCGTGGTGTCCTGCCAGGACATGAAGGGGAACGCCGCGTTGGACACGTCGAGGTCCGCGAAGACCTCGCCCACCACCTCGCGCGACCGCGGCCCCACGACCGGGAAGACGGCCCACTGCTCGGTGACCGACGCCAGGTACACGCGAAGCTCCGGCCACTCGGTCTGCAGCCATTCCTCCATCCAGTCCAGAACGGCGGCCGCCCCGCCGGTGGTCGTGGTGACCAGGAACCGGTTGTCGGCGATACGCAGCACGGTGCCGTCGTCGATGACCATGCCGTCGTTGCCGCACATCACGCCGTACCGGACCCGGCCGACGTTGAGCGTGCTCATCATGTTCGTGTAGATCCGGTCGAGGAACACCCCGGCGTCCGGGCCCTGGACGTCGATCTTGCCCAGCGTGGAGCCGTCCATGATCCCCACGCCCGCCCGGGTCGCCGCGCATTCGCGCAGCACGGCCGCGTCCATGTCCTCACCGGGTCGCGGGTAGTAGCGGGCGCGCTTCCACTGGCCGACGTCCTCGAACACTGCTCCGGCGGCCACATGCCAGGAATGCACCGCGGTGACCCGTTCCGGGTCGAACAGCCTGCCCCGCTCCCGTCCGGCGAGCGCGGCGAAGGCCACGGGCGTGTAGGGCGGGCGGAACGTGGTGGTGCCCAGTTCCCCGATCGGGCGGCCGAGCAGTTCCGCGGCGATGCCGGAGGCGATGACGCCGGAGGTTTTGCCCTGGTCGTGCGCGGTGCCGATGGTGGTGTAGCGCTTGATGTGCTCCACCGAGCGCATCCCGGCGCCGACCGCGCGGGCGATGTCGGCGACGGTGGCGTCGCGCTGGAGGTCGACGAACTGCCGGTCCGGGTCGCCCTCGGTGCGCCACAGCACTTTCGCGGGCGTGCGGGCGGGCCCGGCCTCGACGGACGGGGCCTGCTCCCCCGCGCCCTCGCGCACCACGTCCGCCAGGTCGAAGGCGCCGTTGGCGGCGCCGATCACGCTGACGCCGGGCAGCGGCGCGCCCGGGCGGAACGCGCCGAGGGACGCGTCGTAGACCAGCGCGCCCTTGACGTGGCTGAACAGGTGCGCCACCGGAGACCAGCCGCCGGAGACCAGCAGCAGGTCCGCGGGCAGCCGAACGCCGCCGTCTGGCGTGCGTGCCAGCACACCGGAAACGCGCGTGGTCCCCTCGGTGCCGGTGACCACAGTGGAGGGATGCACAGGGATTCCCCTTTCCCCAGCACGGGATCGCCATTCCCGCGGGGGGTGCTCGCGGGCGTCAAGGACGGTGACCCGCGCGCCCGCGGCGGCGAGATCGACTGCGGCGGCGTAGGCGGAGTCGTCACTGGTGAACACCACGACCTCGCGCCCGGCGAGAACGCCGTGGCGGTGCAGGTAGTCCCGGGCCGCCGAGGCGAGCATGACGCCCGGGCGGTCGTTGTCGGCGAACACGATCGGCCGCTCGTGCGCCCCGGTCGCGACGACGACCCGCAGCGCGCGGACCCGGTGCAGCCGCTGCCGGGACCGGTTGGCGGGCGCGTCGGCGCCGAGGTGGTCGGCGCGCCGCTCCAGCGCGAGCACGAAGCCGTCCTCGTACTGGCCCAACGCGGTGGTGCGCGGCAGGTACGTCACCTCGGGGTGGCGCGCCAACTCGGCGACGACCTCGTCCACGAAGTCCAGGGCCGGACGCCCGTCGATCCGCTCCGTGCCCGTCAGGCTGCCGCCGGGGGTGGCGCGGTCATCGATCAGCACCACGCTCTCCCCGGCCCGGGCGGCGCCGCGGGCGGCCAGCAGCCCGGCCGGGCCCGCGCCGATCACCAGGGTGTCGGTGTGGGTGTGCTTGCGGTCGTAGCGCGCGGGGTCGGGCACCTCGGCGAGCCGACCCTGTCCGTTGACGCCGCGGGCGACCAGGCCGTCGGTCAGCTCGACCGCGGCGGCCTGCAGCATCGGCTCCGGGAACGGCTTCTCGATCTGCACCAGGCCGGTGGCGTCCTCGGTCCAGGCCGCGCCGATCCCACGCGGCCTGCCCAGCTTCACGCTGGTCCCGATCCAGTGCACGCCGTTGGCCAGCAGGGCCGAGGCGAGCGTGTCACCGGGGTGGCCGGTGTAGGCGCGGCCGTCGAAGGTGAAGGTGAGCGTGCGGCCGCGGTCGACGCGGCCGTATCCGTCGACCCGGCTCATGCCCGGACCTCCGAGACTCGGCGGGCGGCGTCCAGGCCGGGAACCCGTGGCGCGGGTTCGCCGACCCGGTAGGTGGCCAGGAACTGGTGGGTGCGGGTGTCGCGGACGGCGTTGAACCAGCGGCGGCAGCCCGCGCTGTGACTCCACCGCTCCGTGAAGGGGCCCTTGGGGTTGTCGCGGTAGAACACGAACTCCGCCCATTCCTGGTCGGACAGGTCGGCGGGCTGGTCCGGGTAGGCGATGTCGGCCTGGCCGCCGTAGTGGAACTCGACCTCCTCGCGGGGGCCGCACCACGGGCAGTGGATGAGTTGCATGGCGGTCCTCGCGTTTCAGTGGGCCACGGCGGCGGCGCCGTGCTCGTCGACGAGCGCGCCGGTGGTGAACCGGTCGAGGCTGAACGGGGCGACAAAGGGGTGCGGCTCGCCGTGGGCCAGGGTGTGCGCGAGGCACCAGCCCAGCCCCGGCGTCGCCTTGAACCCGCCGGTCCCCCACCCGGCGTTGACGAAGACGTTCTCGTAGGGGGTGTGGCCGACGACCGGGCTCGCGTCCGGGGTGACGTCCACGATCCCGGCCCAGGACCGCAGCAGGTGCGCGCGGGCGAAGACCGGGAACAGCTCCACGGCCGCCGCCATCTGCCGCTCGATGATGTGGAAAGCGCCGCGCTGCCCGTAGCCGTTGTAGGAGTCCACGCCCGCGCCCATCACCAGCTCGCCCTTGTGCGCCTGGGAGACGTAGACGTGCACGGCGTTGGACATCACGATCGTCGGGTGGACCGGCTCCAGCAGCTCCGAGACCAGCGCCTGGAGCGGATGCGACTGCAACGGGGCGCGGACGCCGAGCATGTCCAGCAGCACCGACGTGTGCCCGGCCGCGCAGAGGGCGACCGTGCCGCAGGCGATGTCGCCCCGGGTGGTGCGCACCCCGCTCACCCGGTCGCCGTCGACGGTGAACCCGGTGACCTCGCAGTCCTGGATGAGGTCGATCCCGGCTTCGTCGGCGCGGTGGGCAAAGCCCCACGCCACGTAGTCGTGTTTGGCGATGCCCGCCCTCGGCTGATGGGTCGCGCCGAGCACCGGGTAGCGGATGTCGGCGGAGGTGTTGACGATCGGACAGATCCGTTTGACCTCGTCCGGCCCGATCCACTCCGCGTCGATCCCATTGAGCTTGTTGGCTTCCACACGGCGGACCGAGTCGCGGACGTCCTGCTCGGTGTGCGCGAGGTTGAGCACACCGCGCTGGGAGAACAGGATCGGGTAGCCGAGGTCGGCTTCCAAGCCCTCCCACAGCTTCAGGGCGTGCTCGTAGATGGCCGCTGACTCGTCCCACAGGTAGTTGGAGCGGATCAGCGTGGTGTTGCGGGCCATGTTGCCGCCCGCCAGCCAGCCCTTCTCCACGACCGCGACGTTGGTGATGCCGTGGTTGCGCGCCAGGTAGTACGCCGTGGCCAGGCCGTGGCCGCCGCCCCCGACGATCACCACGTCGTAGGACCGCTTCGGCTCCGGGTTCCGCCAGAGGAAGTCGGCGTGCTCGGGCAGGTGCGCGCCGGGCGCGGTCGCGGCGCTCATCGGGCCACCTCACTTGCTCGGTGGCCTCGCGCGCCAACGCACTGTGCCACTGATTCGCTCGCAAGCTCGCTCACTAGGCCAACCTCACTCATTCGGTTGCCTCGCAGGCCTGCGCACTGTGCCGATGATTCGCTCGCAAGCTCGCTCATGCCGACAGCTCCGGGTAGAGGGGGTGCTGGGCGGCGAGCGCGGCGACCCGCCCGGCCAGCGCGTCGAGGTCCGCGTCGGAGGTCCCGGGCCGCAGGGTCAGCGCGATGATGTCGGCGACCTCGGTGAACTCCGCCGCGCCGAACCCGCGGGCGGCCAGCGCCGGGGTGCCGATGCGCACGCCGGAGGACACCATCGGCGGGCGCGGGTCGAACGGGACGGCGTTGCGGTTCACGGTGATCCCGACGCGGTGCAGCCGGTCCTCGGCCTGCTGGCCGTCCAGCTCGGAATCACGCAGGTCGACCAGGACGAGGTGGACGTCGGTGCCGCCGGAGACGACGCCGACCGCCGCTTCCCGCAGCAGCCGGTCCGCGATGATCCGCGCGCCAGCCAGGGTCCGCTCCTGCCGCTCCCGGAACGCCGGTTCCCCGGCGAGCTTGAACGCCACCGCCTTGCCCGCGATCACATGCTGCAGCGGGCCGCCCTGCAGGCCGGGGAAGACGCTGGAGTTGAGCTTCTTGGCCAGCTCCTGCCGCGCGAGCACGACACCGCCGCGCGGTCCGCCGAGGGTCTTGTGCGTGGTCGAGGTGACCACGTGGGCGTGCGGCACCGGCGACGGGTGCAGCCCGGCGGCGACCAGGCCCGCGAAGTGCGCCATGTCCACCATCAGGTAGGCGCCCACCTCGTCGGCGATCCGGCGGAACTCCGCGAAGTCGAGGTGCCGGGGGTAGGCCGACCAGCCCGCGATGATCAGCTTCGGGCGCCGCTCCCGCGCCAGCCGTTCCACCTCCGCCATGTCGACGCGGTGGTCGTCTTCGCGAACGTGGTAGGGCACGGCCTGGAAGTACTTTCCGGAGAAGGTCAGGCGCATCCCGTGGGTCAGGTGCCCGCCGTGCGCGAGATCGAGCCCCAGGAAGGTGTCGCCGGGGTCGAGCAGCGCGGCCATGACCGCCGCGTTCGCCTGCGCGCCGGAGTGCGGCTGCACGTTCGCGTACTCCGCGCCGAACAGCGCCTTGACCCGGTCGATCGCCAGTCGCTCGATCGTGTCGACGTGCTCGCAGCCGCCGTAGTAGCGGCGGCCCGGGTAGCCCTCGGCGTACTTGTTGGTCAGCACCGAGCCCTGGGCCTCGATCACGCTGAGCGGCGCGAAGTTCTCGCTCGCGATCATCTCCAGTGTCTCCCGCTGCCTGCCCAGTTCCCGGCCGATAGCGGCGTGCACCTCCGGGTCCGTCTCGGCCAGCGGCAGGCCGAGCACACGCGCGGGGCTTGGCGTCTCCTGACGATCAACCGTCACGGACATCCGGCAGACCTCCCATCACCACTTGTTCGACAACTAATATATCAGTTACATGTCACAATAGAACGCGTTTCGGCGCCGGTCAACACCCGTCGGGAAACCGTTGCCCGGCAGGAGGAACGTCAGTGCCCCCGGGCGATCCACTCGGCCAGGCACGGCGCCTCGGCGCCAATCGTGGTCGAGTCGCCATGTCCGGTGTGGACGGTGGTGTCACCAGGCAGCGTGAGCAAAGCGCCGCGGATGGAGCGAATGATCGTCTCGAAGCTGGAGAACGAGCGGCCGGTGGCGCCGGGGCCGCCGCGGAACAGCGTGTCGCCGGTGAACACCGTGGTCAACTCCGGCACGTGCAGGCAGATCGAGCCCGGCGAGTGCCCCGGCGTCGACAGGACACGCAGCTCGACGCCCCCCACGGTGAGGACCTGTTGGTCCCGCAACTCGCTGTCGGGCAGGCGGTCCGGGTGGGTCAGGTTCCACAGCGGCGCTTCGGCGGGACTGAGCATGATCGGCGCGGCGAAGGTGTCAGCGAGCACCGGCGCCTGGTTGATGTGGTCGTCGTGGGCGTGGGTGCACACGATCGCCGCCACCCGGCGGTCACCGACCCGCGCCGCGATCGCCTCCGCGTCGTGCGCGGGATCGATGATGACGACCTCGCGATCGTCGCCGACCAGCCAGACGTTGTTCTCGACCTGCCAGGTGCCGCCGTCCAGCGAGAACGTGCCCGAGGTGACCAGCCGCTCGATGGGACTCACAGGACCACCACCGACCGCAGCACATCGCCGCGGTGCATCTTCGCGAACGCGTCCTCCACCTGGTCCAGGGCGATCTCCTCGGTGACGAACTTCTCCAGCGGAAGCCGCCCCCGCAGGTGCAGGTCGACCAGGGCCGGGAAGTCCCGGGAGGGCAGGCAGTCGCCGTACCAGGAGGACTTCAGCGCCCCGCCCCGCGAGAAGTACTCGATCAGCGGCAGCTCCGGCGCGGACATGTCGGGCGTCGGCACGCCGACAAGCACCACCGTGCCCGCCAGGTCGCGGGCCCGGAACGCCTGCTTCCACGTTTCCGGCCGTCCCACGGCATCGATCACCACGTCGGCGCCGAACCCGCCGGTGTGCCGCTGGATCTCCTCGACCGTGTCGACGTCCTTGGCGTCGACAGTGTGCGTGGCGCCGAACTCCCGTGCCTTGTCCAGCTTGCGCCAGTCCGTGTCCACCGCCACGATCGTGGTCGCGCCTGCCAGCGCGGCTCCGACAATCGCGCCCGCGCCGACGCCGCCGCAGCCGATCACCGCGACTGAGTCGCCCCGGCCCACTCCCCCGGTGTTGACCGCGGCGCCGATTCCGGCCATCACCCCGCAGCCCAGCAGCCCAGCCACCTGCGGCTTGATCCGAGGGTCGACCTTGGTGCACTGCCCGGCCGCCACCAGGGTCTTCTCCGCGAAGGCCCCGATGCCGAGCGCGGGGCTCAGCTCCTGCCCCGAGGCCAGCGTCATCTTCCGCGCCGCGTTGCGCGTGTCGAAGCAGTACTGCTGTTTGCCCTTTCGGCAGGCACGGCACTGCCCGCACACCGCGCGCCAGTTGAGAATCACGTAGTCACCCGGCGCGAGGTCCGTGACGCCGTCGCCGACGGACTCCACGACCCCGGCCGCCTCGTGCCCGAGCAGGAACGGGAACTCGTCGTTGATCCCGCCCTCCCGGTAGTGCAGATCGGTGTGGCACACCCCGCACGCCTGAACCTGGACCACGGCCTCGCCCGGGCCGGGATCGGGAATCACGATCGTCTCGACGGTCACGGGCTTGCCCTGGGCGAGTGAGACGACTCCGCGCACTTGCTGTGGCATTGGTTGTTCTCCTTAGTTCCTTGGTGCTCAGCGGCGGACCAGTCGCACGACGATCCACTTGGAGGTGGGCGTCCCGGATTCGAGCGCCTGGGAGTCGAGTGGGACGAGCGGGTTGGTCTCCGGGTAGTAGGCGGCGGCGCAGCCTTTGGGGGTGTCGTAGGCGACGGCGCGGAAGTCCCGCGCCCAGCGCCGGGTGAGCCCGCCGCGGTCGTCGGGCCACTCGGAGACCAGGTCGACGCGGTCGCCGTCGCCGAGCCCGAGTTCGGCGAGGTCGGCCTGGTTGACGAACACGACGCGACGCCCGGAGCGGATGCCTCGGTAGCGGTCGTCCAGGCCGTAGATCGTGGTGTTGAACTGGTCGTGGCTGCGCAGCGTCTGCAGGACCAGCCGTCCCTCTGGGACGGTCAGCACCTCAAGCGGGCTGACCGAGAACACCGCTTTGCCCTCGGGCGTGGGGAATGTGCGGGAGTCACGCGGCCCGTGCGGCAGGGTGAACGCGGCGTGCCGCCGGATCTTCTCGTCGTAGTCCGCGCAGCCCGGCACGACCCGCCCGATCCGCTGCCGGATTGTCGAGTAGTCGCCCGCGAACTCCCGCCACGGAATGCCGTGGCGAGCGCCGAGCGTGGCGTGCGCGATACCACAGACAATGTCCACTTCGGACCGCAGCAGGGGCCCAACCGGGGTCGAGCGGCCCCGCGAGACGTGCACGACGGACATGGAGTCCTCCACCGTGACGCGCTGCTCGACGCCACCGGTGTGGTCCTGTTCGGTGCGGCCGAGGGTGGGCAGGATGAGCGCGTCGCGGCCCGCGGCGAGGTGGCCGCGGTTGAGCTTGGTGGAGATCTGCACGGTCAGCGCCGCCGACCGCAGCGCGGCCTCGGTGACCTCGGTGTCGGACATGGCGGCGGCGAAGTTCCCGCCCAGGCCGACGAACACCTTCGCCCGCCCGTCGCGCATGGCTCGGACAGCGGCCACCGCGTCGTGCCCGTGCGCGCGCGGCGGCGCGAAGCCGAACTCGGCGCCGAGCGCGTCGAGGAAGGAGTCCGGGACCTTCTCCCAGATGCCCATGGTGCGGTCGCCCTGGACGTTGGAGTGTCCCCGCACGGGGCACAGCCCGGCACCGGGCTTGCCGATCATTCCCCGCAGGAGGGTGACGTTGACAATCTCCTTGACGGTGGCGACCGCGTTGCGGTGCTGGGTGATTCCCATCGCCCAGCAGTTCACGATCCGCTTCGCGCCCGCCAGCATCCGCGCCGCCGCCTCGATCTCCGCCCGGGGCAGGCCGGTGGCGGCGAGCACCTGGTCCCAGTCCAGCTGGCGGATGTGCCTTTCCCACTCCGGGAATCCCACGGTGTGCCGGTCGATGAAGTCGCGGTCAACGACCGTGCCGGGGTGCTCGTCCTCGGCTTGGAGCAACAGGTGCCCGAACGCCTGCCACAGCGCGAGATCGCCGTTGGAGCGGACCCGCAGGTACCGGTCGGCGAGGCCGGTCCCGACGGCCAGGCCGCGCGGGGTCTGCGGGTTGTTGAACTTGAGCAACCCGGCCTCGCGCAACGGGTTGATCGCCAGAATCCGAGCGCCATTGCGCTTCGCCTTTTCCAGCGCGGACAGCATCCGGGGGTGATTCGTGCCCGGGTTCTGCCCGGAGACCACGATCAGATCGGCCTCGTGCACATCCCGCAACGACACCGATCCCTTGCCAATGCCGATGGTGCGGGCCAGGCCGACCGAGGTCGACTCATGGCACATGTTGCTGCAATCCGGCAGGTTGTTCGTGCCGAACGCCCGCGCGAACAGCTGGTACACGAACGCGGCCTCGTTCGACGCCCGTCCTGAGGTGTAGAACAGCGCCTCGTCCGGCGAGTCCAGCGCGTTCAGGTGCTCGGCGACCAGAGCGAAGGCGTCCTCCCACGAGATCGGCTCGTAGCGGTCCGCCCCGGCCCGGCGCACCATCGGGTGCACCAGCCTGCCCTGGCGTTCCAGCCAGTAGCCGGTCTGCTTCTCCAGCACCGAGATCGGGTGGGCGGCGAAGAACTCCGGGCCCACGGTCCGCCGCTGCCCTTCCCACGCCACGGCTTTCGCGCCGTTCTCGCAGAACTCGGCGGTGTGCCGGTGGTCCTGCGGGTCCGGCCACGCGCAGGACATGCAGTCGAAGCCGTCGACCTGGTTGAGCGACAACAGGTTCGTCGCGGACTTGCGCGGCCCCATCTGCCGCAGTGCCCGCGCCATCGACACCCACACCGCCGTCAGACCGGCGGCGTGGGTCGCGGGCTCGCCCACCGTCAGCCGGGTCTCCTCGGCGTCGACCGGTGGTTCCACCACAGGGGGCCGCTCGTCGGGCACTGCGCACCTCGGTTCGGGGTCGACTGGGACAAGGTCTCGGGCGCCGGATCAGTCGGCGAGCTTCTCGGCCACCCACTCGTGGAAAGCGGCGATGTGGTGCTCGCTGGGCACGAGCACGCCCCCGGCCGCGTACGCCCGGGACGACATCGTGGGCTGGCACCGCTCGCAGGCGTCGAAGTCCTGCTGGTTGACGCGGTGGAACAACTCGACAGAGCGCGAGATGTCCTTGCCCTGCGCGACGACGTCCTCGGCGTAGAGCCAGTCGCACTCCACGATCGTGCGGTCGGGCGCGATGGGGTACATCCGATGGAAGATCACGTGGTCGGGCACCAGGTTGATGAACACCTGCGGATTCACCGTGATCGCGTAGTAGCGCCGGTCGTGCTGGTCGGCCAGCCCGTCGAGCCTGCCGACGCCATCGCTGCCATCGACGGTGAAGCCCTTGATCTCGGGGCCGAACTCGGCGCCGTGGCCCACGAAATACTGCGCGGCCAGGCCGTCGGCGAACTCCGGCAGCACCTCGGTCAGCTCCGGGTGGATCGTGGCGCAGTGGTAGCACTCCATGAAGTTCTCGACGATCAGCTTCCAGTTCGCCTTGACGTCGTAGGTGATCCGGCGGCCCACGACAAGCTCGTCAAGCCGCCAGTCCTCGATCGCGCGCGGATCGCCCAGCCGATGGCTCACCGCGCCGACCACAGTGTCCTCAAAGGACGGTGGCACGTCGGCGAGGCACACCCAGGCGGCGCCCAGCCACTCCCGCAGGTGCACCGGGATCAGCCCGTACTCGGTGCGGTCGACGTCGGCCATCGCGCCGAGGTTCGGCGCGGCGATCAGCTTGCCGTCCAGGCCGTAGGTCCACGCGTGGTACGGGCATTGCAGGGAGCGGCGCACTTCGCCGCTCTCCTCAAGGCACAGTTGAGCGCCCCGGTGGCGGCACACGTTGAGGAAGGCGCGCAGCGCGCCGTCGCGGCCGCGGACCAGCAGCACGCTCTCCGTGCCCACCTGCACATTCCGGAACTTGCCCGGGGTGGGCAGGTCCGCGCCGCGGGCTGCGGCGAACCACATCGACTCGAAGATCCGCGACTGTTCCTGGCGGAAGATCTCGGGATCGGTGTAGTACCGGCCGGGCAGGGTGGCGACGAGACTGGCGGGCAGTGGGGTGCTGGTGGTCACGGTTGGCACCTTTCGTACGAGGTCAGGCGGCCAGGTCGGCGCCGGTGGCGAGTTCGCGCCGCAGACGGGCGAAGGGACGGGGCCGGTCCATCGCGAACGCCGCGACCGCGCGGCCTTCGCGCCGGTACACGGCGAGGAAACTGCGGGAATCGGTGTCGCCGTCGACGACTTCGACCTCGTCGCCGTCGCGGCGGTGGCCCGCGAACTGCAACCGCACGCCGTACTGGTCGGACCAGAAGTACGGCAGGGCGTGCTGCGCGGGTGGCGTGTACGGGTGGCCGAGCAGGCTGGCCGCCGCGGCGGCCGGTTGCTGCGCCGCGTTCGTCCAGTGCTCCAGCCGGTGCGGGGCGCCGGTGTAGGCCCGGTAGGACCGGGCGCAGTCGCCGACGGCCACCACGCCGGGCAGGTTCGTGGCGCAGGCGGCGTCGGTGAGCACGCCGCCGTCGCAGCACAGGCCTGAGCCCGCGAGCCAGTCGACGCACGGGACCGCGCCGATCCCGGCGACCACCACGTCGGCGGGCAGGTCGCTCCCGTCGGCCAGGCGGACCGACCGGACCCGCCCGTCGCCGGTCAGCGCGTCGACGCCGATCCCGGTGACGAGCCGCACGCCGTGCTCGCCGTGCAGCGCGGCGCACACCCGCCCCATATCAACGCCGAGCGGCCCGGCGAGCGGGGTGGGCAGCGTCTCGACAACCGTGACCTCCAGGCCGAGAGCCGCCGCGGTCGAGGCGATCTCCGCGCCGATGAAGCCCGCGCCGACGAGCACGATGCGGGCGCCCGGCGTCAGCTCCGCACGCAGCGCGGTGGCGTCGTCGAGGGTCCGGACGGTGTGCACGCCGTCGAGCCGGGGGCCGGGCAGCCGCCGGGCGGTGGCGCCGGTCGCGATCACCACGCCGTCGGAGGCGATCCGCTCGCCGGAGTCCAGCACGACAGCGGCGCCGGAGGGGTCGAGCTGGGTCGCGCGGCGGCCGAGCCGCCAGTCGAGGTCCAGGTCGGCGTCCTCTGGGGTGGTCAGTGTGAGGTCTTCGGCTGTCATGGCGCCCGCGAGGAACTCCTTGGACAGCGGCGGCCGGTCGTAGGGCCGGTGCCGCTCGGCGCCGACGAGCACGATGCGGCCCGAGAAGGACCGCTCACGCAGCGCCCGCGCGGTGGACAGGCCCGCGAGGGAGGCCCCGACGATGGTGATCGAGCGCGTCACGCGACATCGACCGCCCCGGTCGGGGCCGAGTTCGGCCGCCGGTCGGCAGGCGTGGCCGACAGGGTCACGTAGACGACGCCGTCCACCACCACGACCTGGTGTGTGCGGACTGGCACCTTGGCGGGCGGCCCGCTCGGCTTGCCGGTGCGCAGGTCGAAGCAGGCCGCGTGCAGCGGGCACTCGACCAGGCACCCGTCGAGCCAGCCGTCGGCCAGGGACGCGTCCTGGTGGGTGCAGGTGTCGTCGATGGCGTAGAGAGTCCCGTCGGCGTTGAACACCGCGATCGGAACGTCCGCCTCGATCCGGACGGCTTCCCCCTCGGGGAGTTCGGCAAGCGCGCAAACCGGGATCACGACGACCTCCTGTTTCGTATTACACAACCGGAAGTGCTATACGCAACATCGTGACTCCCGCCCCCGGCCCTGTCAATGGCCCGGCGCGAAGTTGATGCACATAGCGGTTATCGTTGCGGTATGAGCAACGACCAGGGGCGGGTGCGCAATGGGGGCGAGGGCTCTGCGACCCAGGTCCAGTCCGTTGACCGCGCCCTTGCCATCCTCGATTTCCTGGCCAAGCACGGCAGCGCGGGCGTCACCGAGATCGCCAGCGAACTCGACGTGCACAAGTCCACCGCCTTCCGGCTCGTGGTGGCGCTGGAGAACCGGCAACTGGTCGAGCAGATCGAGGAGCGCGGCAAGTACCGGCTCGGCTTCGGCATCGTCCGCCTCGCTGGCGCGACGACGGCCCGGCTGGACCTGTCCAAGGAGAGCAGGCCGGTGTGCGCCCAACTCGCCGCCGAGTGCGGCGAGACGGTGAACGTGGCGATCCTGGACTCCGGGGGCGCCACGAACGTCACGCAGGAGCAGGGCAACGCCACCATCGCCGTGCGGAACTGGATCGGCCAGCGAACGCCGCTGCACGCCACCTCCAGCGGCAAGGCGCTGCTCGCCTGGACCGATGCCGACACCGTCGCCAAGGCCCTGGCCGACAAGCTTGACCGGTACACCGAGCACACCATCACCACCAAACCCGCACTGCGTGCCGAGCTGCGGCGGGTGCGGGAGCGCGGCTGGGCCAGCACCGCCGAGGAGCTGGAGATCGGCCTCAACGCCGTGGCCGCCCCCATCCACGGCCCGGACGGCAACGTCGTCGCCGCGGTCAGCGTGTCCGGCCCGTCCTACCGCCTCACCGCGGAGTCGTTCCCGGACATCGCCAAGAAGCTGCTGGCGGGCGCGGCGGAGATCAGCTTCCGGATCGGCTACTACGGTCCGCCACGCGACTGACCGGTCCGCGCCTCGGGGGGGGGGGGGGGGGGGGGGGGGAGAGGGGGGGGGGGGGGGGGGGGGGAGGGGGCGGGGGGGGGGGGGGGTGTGCGCCTGTTCTGGGGGGGGGAGGTGGGGGGGGGGGAGGGTGA